>JBKJNL010000066.1:0-2771 GCA_046593615.1 Myxococcota bacterium
GAAGGAGAAGGAGAAGGAGAAGGAGAAGCGGAAGGCAAAGGAGAAGGAGAAGGCGAGGGCGAAGGAGAAGGCGAAGGAGAAGGAGAAGGCGAAGGCGAAGGCGAAGGCGAAGGCTGCCGGAACGTGTCCGAATCCGGCAGTTGTGATTGTTCGCGCGCGCTCGCCGACGACCCGTCGCTGTGCCGCCCGATCGTCGTGCTGGTGCTTGATGATGGCAGCGCTCCGGGGCGCAGCAGCGTCGCGCTGTTGCCGATCCTTCGGGCCGCGGAGTTTGCCGCCGGCGTCGCGATGTTCTTGGCCATCGACGGGGGAGCGCAGAGCGAGTGGACCGGAACCGTCGCCGGCAGTCCCCTGTCCGTCGACAACGCCGACGTCGTCGTCCTCCTGCAAGGCGTGGAGTTCAACGGCAGGCCCGCCCCCGGGCACATCGCGTTGATCGAGGAGTTCGTCGAGAACGGCGGTGGCTTGGTGCGCACCGAGTGGTCGGCGGACCGCTTGCAACATGCGCCGTACCTGCCGGTGCGGCGCGTCGACTCGGGGCGCTTCGTTCGTGCTGTGCTGGTCCCCTGGACAGTGCCGGCGGAGGCCCCGGCGAGCGCGCTGGGTCGCCTCGCCGTCGCGGGGCTGTCGTCGACCTTTTCGCTGCGACAGGGGGCCACCGATGTGGTGCTGGCCAGCTCGGACCAGGTGCCGGATGGCGAGATCTTTTTCGACGCGGAGATCGTCGCGACCCTCTTTCTCGAGCTGGATCCCGGCATCACGGTCCCGGCGCTGGTGGTGGTGCCGGCGCCAGACGCGAGCCACGGCAGCGTCATCTGGATCAACCACACCCAGCGCGACGTGCCCAACCCGGAGGCACCGCCGCCAGCGACAGAGCCGGAGTTCGCGGCCCTGATGGTCAACGTGGTGCGAGCGGCGGCCTCGGGTCTCTGAGAGCCGCTCGGCCCGATCAACCCGATCAACGCCGTCGGCGGCACCCTCGATCCACCGACGGTGATCCAGGTCGCGGCGCCCAGGAGACCCGGCAACAACGCGCGCGACGGCTCGCTAGAAGACGACATGGCCGACATCGACGAGCTGCCCCGCGGGTTCGGCCCCTACGTGTTGATCGACCACGTCGGGCGCGGCGGCATGGGCGACGTCTACGTGGCCCGCCACGGCGCCCTGGCCGGCTTCGAGAAACACTGCGTGCTGAAGATGCTGCGCAGCGATCACGTCGACGACCCAGACGCCCTCGCCCGCTTCAGCCACGAGGCCCGGCTGGTGGTGCAGCTCAGCCACCGCAACATCTGCCCGGTCTTTGACGTCGGCCGCGTCGGCAGCCGCCTGTACGTGGCGATGGAGCACATCGTTGGCCGCGACCTGCGCGCCCTGAGCGCCGCCGGGCCGGTGCCGCTGGCCGTCGCCCTGCACATCGTCGACGAAGTGCTCGAAGCCCTCGACCACGCCCACCGCGCCGTCGACGTCCACAGCGGCGCCGCGCTGGGCATCGTGCACCGCGATGTCTCGCCGCAAAATGTGTTGGTCGGCGTCGACGGCGACACCCGCCTCATCGACTTCGGCATCGCCACCACCACGCTGGCGACGCAAACCGAGCCGACCGACACCGTGCTCGGCAAGCTCTCGTTCATGTCGCCCGAGCACGCCCGCGGCCACGCCGTCGATGGACGCTCCGACCAATTCGCCGTGGCCCTCGTGCTCGCCGAGCTGGTGGCGGGCCGCCCCTTCCACGCCGGACGCAGCCCGCGCGACATCTGGGAAACCGCTGGCCTCGGCACCTTTCGTCCACCCTGGTGGGACGGCGTCACGCCGGGCCTGCGCGCGCTGCTCGATCGGGCGTTGTCGCCGTCGCCGGCCGACCGCTTCGCCACCTGCGGCGACTTCGCCGAAGCCCTCACGGGCTGGTCCCGCGCGCACGGAGAGGTGGCCGGACCCCGCGACGTGCGGGCCCACCTGCGCCGCATGTTTGGCGACCTCGCCGCCGAGCACCGGAAGCGCCTGCGCCGTTTCGTCGCGGTCACGCCCCCGCCTGCGAACGCACCGGCCCGCGGTGGCGACGTTGGCTTCGAGTCCATCGCCACCACCCTGGCCCAGCCGGTGACCTCGGGCTTCGGCCCCGCGGTCGAGACGCTGTTGGTGCGGCCAGACGCGCGAACCCACCCATCGCCCCCGACGGCGACGGCGACAGCACCACCGACGGCGACAGCGACAGCGTCGTCTTTGCCGTCGGCTTCTTTGTCGCCGTCGCGGCCGTTGCTGCTCGGCCTCGCTGTCGCCGCCGCGCTGGTCTTGGGCTGGACGGCCCGCGGGTTCGTCATCGCGAACGCGCCAACGCCCGTGCCGATCGCTGTGGCGCCGGCCGCTGCATCGCTGATCGTTGCTGCGCCGATCGTGGCTGCGCCGATCGTGGCTGCGCCAATCGTGGCTGCGCCGATCGTGGCTGTTCCGAGCGCCGCCGCTGTCGCGGCTCCGGTCGTCGAGGTTGAGCTGGCACCGATCACGACGACAGCGCCGGCGAATGTGAAGTCGGCGAAGCCGACATCGACGACCTCGGCGAATGCGTCGTCGATGACGCCACCGCCACCGCTGGGTCCGACCACGCCATTGCCGCCGGCGACGACGGTGGAGCCGGCGCTGCGGCCGCGGACCGGGCACTTCGACGCCGAGACCCGAGAGGGGCTCAGCTACTTGGCGGGTTGCGTCGACAAGGTCGCGTGCGCCCGTGGGCTCTTGCAGCTGAGCAAGGAGTCGCTGTCGCCACAGCACCGGGC
>JBKJNL010000162.1:0-3595 GCA_046593615.1 Myxococcota bacterium
GTCGTCGACCACGAGCCGGACTCGACGAGGTCGACGAGGTCGACGAGGGGCGCGCTCATCAGGTCGGGCGGCAGCCCCACGGCCGCCACCAACGACGGCGGCAGCGGCGTCGAGCACAACAGCGGCAAGGCGATGGCCGCGAGGCCAAACGCGCTGGTGGTGTGGGCCGCGAGGCGCAGCCGGCGCAGCCGACCCGTGCGCGCCGCCCACGACGTCGGCGCGGCCGTCAGCACCGCCATCCACCACAGCAACTGCTGCCCGACCGCGTGGCCGTTGTCGGCGTTGTCGGCGTTGCCGTCGTCGGCCCTGAAGAGCACGCGCACGACCACGGCGGCGAGCAGTGCTGCGCTCCAGGCCAGGGCCGCCACCGTCGAGCGCGCCCGGTGATCGACAACGAGCGCCGCCAGGGCCAGAGCCGCGGCGCCAGCGGTGACGAGCGCGCGCAGCGCGACGTCGTCGTCGACCCGGCAGTCGCCGGCCAGGAAGAGCGCGGCAAAGGCCCACCAGACCGCGCCGGCCGCGGCCCGCACCGCCAGCGATGCCCGCCGGACCAACGCGGCATCGACGTCGTTGGAAAAGAGGTCGGGCAGGTCGTCGAACCAGCGACGGCCCACCACGACGGCGCTGGCCCCAACGATGGCGACGTCGATGGCGACGTCGACGAGCCCGACGTCGACGTCGAAGCCCGTCACCGCCCCGCCTGGAGCCCGGCCTGCATCTCGGCCTGCATCTCGTCCTGCATCTCGGCCTTGGCCAGGGGGGCGCCGCTGCCCGACACCTGCGGCAACACCTGGGCGGCGTAGACGTCGAGCAGATGTTGACCGATTTGTTGTCCAAAATATTGTTCGATGGGCTCGAACACCAGGCGTGGGTGAAGGAGCGGGCGATAGCGCGTGGCGTGGACGACGAGGCTGCCGCCGCCGGCCAGGGGCTCGATGTCGAAGCGCGAGGTCTTGAGGTCGATCCAGTGGTCGAAGAATTCCCGGCCGGCGTCGCGCACGACGAGCTCGATGTCGTAGCGGCGCGGTGGATCGAGGGCCGTCACCGTGGCCTCGACGGTGCCGTTGTCGAAGCGCACCGCGCGCACGGCGCCGGTCCGGGCGCCGTCGCCCGAGATCGACCGCGGTCGAGGGAGAAGCCAGGCCCAGGTCCAGGGTTCGGGCTCGACGAAGCGCAGCTCGAGGTGCTGCAGCGAAGACCACACCACCTCGGGCGCCATCGGCACCGCCACCTGCGAGCGGACCTCGGCGCGCAGCGTCAGATCGTCGTAGACGCGGGCGTCGATCTCGTGGGCCAGAAACGGCAAGCACAGGGCAAGCACCACCCCGAGCAGGGCGCGGTGCTTCTTGTCGAGGTCGTCGATGCGGTTCTCGACCACACCCTTGGTCAACACCGAAATGCTGACGCTTGCACAATATAATAATGGCGTGGCCATCAGCAGACAAATGGTGCCCTCGCCGGCCACCGCCATCGACACCACCGCGGTCACCAGGTGGACGAGCGCCGTAAAGGCCGCGGTCTGCTTGAAGGTCTTCTTGGGCGTCAGCAGCGACGTCAACGACGACACCACCACCGGCATGGTCAACGCAAAGGCGATGCCGATCGAGCCGCCGACCACGCGGCTGGCGTAGAGCGCGGCCACCGCCACCGACGACAACACCGACACGCCGATGACCGGCCCGATGAGGCGCACGCGCCGGCGCAGCCAGCGCTCCGACGGCAGCTCGGGCGCCGGCGCCCGCACGAGATCGGTCTCGGAAAAAGCCGCCACCGGCAGCTCGGCGTCGTGGGCTTCGGCGAGGGCGGTGTCGGCCGTCGTCGTCGTCGGAGGCGTCGTCGTCAGGTCGGTGCCGGTCTGGTCGGGGTCTTTCAACGGCGCGCCTGCTGGTCGAGCGACAGGCTCTGGGGCTCGAGGGTGGCGGCGTCGCCGGCGCCTTCGACGAAGTCTTCGGGCTCGGTGCCCCGGGCCGAGGTGCCGGGCGAGGCGAAGTCGAGGCGGGTGACGACGTCGACGCCGGCGGTGCCGACGACGTAGCCAAAGCCGTACTGCAGCGAGCGCAGGGTGCCCGTGCCGCGCACGTTCCAGAAGACGTTCTCAGAGGCCGAGTGGCCGGCGCCCGAGGATTCGTCGCCGCGGTTGGCGCCGATGAAGCCGTCGTCGACGACGCTGTCGTCGATGAGGTTGGCGGTGGCCAGGCTGTGGTGGAACTCGCTGCTGGCCGGCACCGGCACCTCGAAGCCGGCGAACAGGCTGACGGCGGTCGAGCCGCGGCTGACGATGCGCCGCAAGACGCAGCCCGAGGTGCCGAAGCCCCAGTTCTGGATGAAGTTGTGGCGGCCGTCTTCTCCGACGCTGTCTTCGACGAGCACCTCGTTGCTCTGCGAGATCTCAAACAGGTAGCCGTTGCCGCCGACCCCGCGGTTCTGGGCCCGGCCAAAGACGACGTCGTCGACGGTGACGCGCTTGCTGTAGGCGATGAGCACGCCGCCCGACTGCAGGTGGGGGGCGTCAGCCGAAGAAGCATCGACGGGCGCGAAGCTCTGCACGTTCTTCAACCAGGCATCCTTGACGCCGAGGAATTGCACGGCGTGGTTGTTGTCGACGGCTTTGGCGTCGTCGTCGGCGACGACGTTGGTCAGCGACAGGTCTTCGAGACCGACGCCGCCGATCACGCCGCGCTCGTGGCGCACGCTGGCCAGGTCGCGCACGAGCGCCGGCTGGCGCAGCGGCACATCGACGACGATGACGCCGGCCCCTTCAACGGCGACGACGGTGCGGCGGGCAAAGGCCTGCCAGGTGTCGTTGAAGGGTCCCCAGGTGCCGGTCATGCCGTGCTCGTCGACGTAGGCCGGCGAGATGACGTGGCCGACGACGACGTCGTCACCGACGGCAAAGCCGCTGGCGTCGGCCACCGCCAGGCGGGTGTCAAAGACCGCGGCGTCGGCCTGCAACAGCGTCTCGCGGTCAGCGCCAGCGTCGGGGATGCGGCCGAAGCTCAGGTGGGCATCGAAGCCGAGGCCGGTCTTCGTGAACACCAGGCGCGTCTGCTCGACGCCGGCGCCGCGCACGACGACGCCGCTGGCAGTGACGGCGAGGCGGCCGTCGACGCGCACGGTGCCGGCCGGCAGCTGCACGACACCGCCGGCCACCGAGGCGGCGTCGATGGCGCCCTGGATCTGCGCGGTGGCGTCGGCGCCGCCGGCGAGGTCGGCAACGACGACGTCAAAGACGGGTCCGTCGACGACGGGCAGGGGCGTGTCGCCGTGATCGACGCCGGCCCACGAGAAGTCGTGCAAGAAGCGTCCGCCGCTGTCGGCGAAGCCCGGCGTCCAGTCGACGGGGTAGAGCGCGCTGCGCCATGGGCCGACGGCTTCGCCTTCGCCTTCGCCCTCGCCGACGGCTTCGCTTTCGCCCTCGCCCTCGCCGATGGATTCGCCTTCGCCTTCGCCCTCGCCCTCGCCCTCGCCGACGCCTTCGCCCTCACCCTCGCCATCGACAGCTTCACCTTCACCCTCACCGTCGCCCTCGCCCTCGCCCTCGCCGTCGCCGACGACGTCAGCGGGGGCCGGGCAGGCGGCGAGGCACAGGAGCGAC
>JBKJNL010000341.1:0-3564 GCA_046593615.1 Myxococcota bacterium
GACGACGAGCCGAAGTACGACAGCGAGATGCTGGTGAGCATGAAGACCACGGCAGCGGCGCCGGTCAGCTTCGCCAGAAAGGTGTTGGCGCCCCGGCCGCCGAAGACGGTTTGTCCGCCGGCACCGCCGAACGCCGCGCCGACGCCACCACGCGCTCCGGGCTGCAGCAGCACGAAGAGGATCAGGAAGACGCAGACGAGGAGATGCAGGACGACGAGAAATGCGGTCATGGTGCCCCACCGTTAGGCCCCGCAGCCGCCGCGGGCAAGGGATGTCTTTTGCGGTGGCGGACGGACCCGTCGAGATCGCTGTCGTCGGCGCCTCGCGAAAAACCCCTTGCAATCTCTTCGCGCCTGTCAGAGAAAACGCCCAGTGCGCGGATGGTGGAACTGGTAGACACACTATCTTGAGGTGGTAGCGCCGTAAGGCATGGGAGTTCGAGTCTCCCTTCGCGCACCACAACGAAAAGTCCGGGCTTTGGCCCGGACTTTTTGTTTTTTGGACGTGCCGTCCAGGGCGCGTTTGTCGACCACGATTGAGACGCCGGCAACGCCGCGATTTCTCGTCTGCGGTCGCGCCGCGATGCCGGCGATGCCGCGAGAGGCAACAAATCCCGTGTAGGTGTTGCTGGCTGACGGGCGAGAGGATCAACCTGTCCGGCCCATGCGCGGATCTCCTCGTGATCTTCAACCCTTGCACCGTCGGGCCCGCCGTCGGCTGCACCGGATCGCGGGCTCGATCGACGGATCCCCATGCGCTTGATCCACACCGCCGACTGGCACCTCGGTCACACGCTGGCGGGCCACAGCCGCGAGCTCGAGCACGAGCGCTTCCTCACCTGGCTCGTCGACGTCTGCGACGAAGAAGCCTGCGACGCCCTCCTCGTCTGCGGCGACGTCTACGACCAGGGCAATCCGCCGGCGAGCGCGCAGCGCCAGTTGTTCACGTTCCTCGCCGAGGTGCGACGGCGACGCCCCGCGATGTCGGTGGTCGTCATCGGCGGCAACCACGACGCCGCCGCCCGCCTCGACGCGCCCATCCCCGTGCTCGACGCCCTCGGCGTCACGGTGAAAGGCGGGCTGCCGCGCGACGACGACGGCGTGGTGCACGCGGCGGGTTGTGTGGTGCCGCTGCGCGATGCCAGCGGAGAAATCGCGGCCGTCGCTTGCGCGATTCCGTTCTTGCGCGCGCCCGAGCTGAGCGCGGTGCTCGACGGTGCCGAGGTCGCCGACGTCGTCACCGACGGCACCCGGGCCATCGTCGCGCGCGTCACCGCCGCCGCCCGCGCCGCCTGGCCAACGGTGCCGCTGGTGCTGCTGTCGCACTGCGAGGTCGAAGGCGCGCGCATGAGCCTGTCGTCTGAGCGGCCCTTGTTCGGCGGCCGCCACGCGCTGCCTCCGTCGCTGTTCGACGACGCCGGCGTCGTCTACGCGGCGCTCGGGCATCTGCACCTCGCCCAGCGCCTCGGCGTGGCCCGCTACAGCGGATCGCCCATCCCGCTGTCGATGGCCGAGCGCGACTACCAGCACCAGGTCGTGGTCATCGACGTCGATGGCTCGCAGCCGGTCAAGACCCGGGTGCGGCACGTGCCGCGGGTGGTCGACTTCCTGCGGGTGCCGGCCATCGCCGTGCCGCTCGACGACGTGCTCGACCGTTTGCGGGCCCTCGACCTGCCCGAGCGGCCGCTGCTCGAGCGGCCCTTCCTCGAGGTGCGGGTGCTGCTCGACAAGCCGATGCCCGCGCTGCGCGCGCAGATCGAGCAGGCGCTGCGCGGGGTGCCGGTGCGCCTGGTGCGCATCGAGCGCGACGGGCAGGGCGACGGTTCCAGCCTCTCCGACGTCGCCAAGAGCGTCGGTGTTGAAGCCGCGGCGCTCTCCGAGCTGTCGCCGACGGCCGTGTTCGGCGCGCTCTACCGGCGCACCTTTGAGGGCGACCCGCCCGGCGAGATCATGGGAGCGCTGCGCGCGCTGATCGACGAAGACGGTCATCGTGACGACGTGATCGGTGAGGTCGCCTGATGCGCGTCGTCGCCATCCGCGGCTGCAACCTCGCGAGCCTCTCGGGCGAGTTCGCCATCGAGCTCGACCGGCCGCCGCTGTCGACGTTGGGGCTCTTTGCGATCCATGGGCCGGTCGGCGCCGGCAAGAGCACGCTGCTCGACGCCCTGTGCCTCGGGCTCTACGGCCGCACCCCCCGTTTGAGCGGCGTCGGCGGCGCCCCCGTCGGCGACGGTGAAGGTGCCGACGAGCTGCGCAGCAACGATCCGCGGACCCTGGTGCGCCGCGGGGCGTCGCTGTCGTTCGCCGAGGTCGACTTCACCGGCCTCGACGGCCGCCTCTACCGCGCCCGCTGGGAGGTCAAGCGCGCCAAAGCGCGCGGCGCCGCGAAGCTTCACGGCATCGCGGGCGTCGCCACCGGCCGCCTGCAGGCCGAAAAGATGTCGCTCATCGACGTCGTCAACAACCAGCGCATCGGCGACACCAACACCAGCGTGCGCGCGGCCATCGAGGGCCGCCTCGGGCTGTCGTTCGACGAGCTGTGCCGCTCGGTGCTGCTCGCGCAAGGCGGCTTCCAGGGATTCCTGCAGGCCCGCCCCGCCGAACGCGGCGAGCTGCTCGAGAAGGTCACGGGCACCGCGCTCTACACGCGCCTCAGCATCGCGGCCCACGAAAAGGCCCGCCGCTTGCGCGACCACGAGCAGGCCCTCGTCGTCGCCCGAACCGCGCTGCACGTGCTCGACGATGCCGAGCGCCAGCTCCGCGATGCCGCCGCGATTGCCGCCTCGTTCGACGCCTGCGCCGCCGAAGACGAGGCCGCCCGCGCCTCTGCCGACCTCGAGGCCGCCCGCGCTGCCCGCGCCCGCGCCCGCGCCGTCGATGAGGCCCGCCGCGCCGTCCTGAAGGCACAGACGCAGGTGTCGTCGTCGGACGAACGGGTGCTGCGCGCCAGCGAGGCCCAGGCGGCGTCGTCGGTGGAACGCGACCGCTTGCGGCCGTTGCTCGATCGGGCCCGCCTGCTCGACGCCCGCGTGCAGGCGTCGTCGCTGGCGACGGCGCAGCCCGACCGCGACCGCGCCGTGGTCATCGACGACGCCGCGCGCCAGGCGCTGGCGGACATCCAGGCCCGGTTCGACGACGCCAGCGCCCGTCAACGCAGCGCCGGTGCCGCCCTCGACGGCGACGCCGCCCTCGCCGCCGTCTCCGCCTACGTCGCCGTCAAAGACGCCGTGGTCGCCGGCCTGCAGCGGCTTGAGCGGGCCCGGCTCGAGGTCGCCGGCGTGCTGGCGATCCTGGCCGCGTCGTCGTTGGCGGTCAGCGAGGCCGACGTCGTCGTCAGCGAGGCCGACCGGTCCTGGCGGGCCGCGGTGCCCCGGCGGCCAAAGGCTCTGCACGAGCGCTCGCTTGCCGGCGTGCTGGCGGGGTTGCTGGGGCAGATCGTCGTCGACGAAGAGCAGCGGCAGCTGCGGCTGTCGGCCGATGTCGACGTCGCCCGCCGCGTCCGCGATCGCCTGGCGCGGGCCCTGTCAAAGACCGCCGAGCGGGCCCTGCTCGAAGACGGCGAGGC
>JBKJNL010000588.1:0-11246 GCA_046593615.1 Myxococcota bacterium
CGTCGCCGCCCTGGCCAAACGCGTCGTCGCTGCCCACGGCGTGCCCGACGTCGTCGTCAACTCCGCCGGCCTCGGCTCGTGGAAGTACCTGGAAGACACCACGCCCGCGGAGCTGGCGCTCATGATGGGCGCGCCGTTTCTGGCCGCGGCGCACGTCACCGGCGCGTTCTTGAAGGGCATGATTGCCCGCAAGTCGGGGGTGATTCTCCATGTTGGATCGCCGGCGTCGCTGCAGCCGTGGCCGGGCAGCACCGCGTATGCGACGTCGCGGTGGGCGCTGCGCGGCCTGCACGAGGCCCTGCGCATGGATCTGGCCGGCACCGGTGTCTCGACCTGTCATGTGGTCTTTGGTGAGGTGACCTCGTCGTATTTCGACAACAACCCGGGCAGCCACGAGCACATCCCGGCGGTGGCCCGCGTCATCCCGTTGTCGACGCCCGAGCAGTGCGCGGCGGTGTTGTGGAAGACGGCGCACCACCCGCGGGCCGAGGTGCTGGCGCCGTTTGCCTTGCGGGCGATGTTCTGGCTGCACCGCTTTTTCCCCGGCCTGTTCCGCCTCGTCGTCGTGAAGACCGGTCGACGGCGCCAACGGGGGGACCCCGCCGACGACACAGCCTGATCGCGGCCGTCACGCATCGGGCGGGGCGCGGACCTCGGTCATCAGGAGGATGCCGGCCCCATGGTCAGACCCGCTCTGGCTCGCGAGCATGCGGCCATGCGCGTTGCACCCCTTGCCGCCTTTGCCTGCCTGATCGCCCTCTCCGCCTGCGACGGCTGCGCCGACGAAAGCGGCGGGCCGCTCGCCGGCAAAGGAGAAGCCGGCGGCCCCGGCGAACGCGACGACGGTGAAGGCAACGGCGAAGGCGAACGCGACGGCGAAGGCGAGGCCGCCGACACCCGGGTCCTCGCGATCGAGCCGGTCGATGCCACCCTGGTCGCCACCATCGGCGGCGCCGAGACCCTGCAGCTCGCGGCCTTTGTCGTCGACAGCGACGGTCGCCGTCCGGCGGTCGACGTGCAGTGGCAGTCCCTCGATCCGACCATCGCCAACGTCGACGCCGCCGGCCTGTTGACGCCGTCGCGCGAGCGGGCTGGCGACTGCCGCGTGCGCGCCAAGAGCAACGACGGCGGCGCCAGCGTCGAAGCCGTCGCCGTCGTCCACGTCGTGCTGCGCGAAGACGTCGTGCCCGACGGCACCGTCGCCAGCGCCGCCGACTTCGACGGGCCAGCGTCGACGTCGCCGGGCCCGGCCGTCCTCTACCCGGCCGATGGCGTCGTCATCCCCGCCAACCTCGCGCCCTTCGTGTTCCAGTGGGACAAAGTCGCGCCGCGGGCTCGGGTGCGGCTCGAGGGCGCCCGCGGGGCCCTGACGCTCTACGGCGACGGCATCGAAGCCCAGGCGCCGTCGACGGCGTGGCGCCGTTTCCTGCAGGCCCACGTCGGCGGCTCGTTCACGGCGTCGATCGACGAGAGCAACGGCCCGGGCACCGAGGTCTTTACGACGACCGTCACCGTCAACCTCGCCGACGCCGACCTGACGTCGACGGTCTACTACTGGGCCGTGAACATCGGCCGCGTCGTGCGCATCGACGCCGACAGCCTGGCGCCCATCGAGCTGGCCATCCCCTTCGAGGAGAACGTGACCTCGCCCGCCGGCACCGACACCCAGTGCCGGGCCTGCCACTCGCTGTCGGCCAGCGGCCAGCGCATGAGCTTCACGTACTTCGGCGGCGGCGGCCCCGGCGGCGTCGTCGACACCAACAACGTCGCAGCGCCCGTCGTCAACAACCAGGACGACAAGCGCTGGAATTTCTCGGCGCTCTCGCCCGACGGCTCGCTGATGCTCACCAACCTCGACCACCGCCTGGCCCTGCGCGACGGCCAGAACGGCGGCGTCCTCGACGGCGACGCCAGCGACGGACAAGACGCCGCCCACCCCGCCATGTCGCCCGTCGGCGACGCCGTGGCCTTTGCCGCCATCACCCAGCGCTACCTCCATCCCGACGGCTTCTCGTGGGAGATCGACTTCACGGCCTCCGACATCCACGTGGCCAATCTCGATGCGCTCAACCGCACCGTCGGCACCTCGCGCCGCCTGGTGCCTGGCAATGGCCGCGCTCTTTATTATCCTTCGTTCAACCCTGATGGTCGTCTTTTGACCTACACCGAAGGCCCGCACTCGCGCTCGTCGTTCAACGGGGTGCTGACCGGAGATCTGTGGTTGGCCGACGCCCTCGACACGTCGGGGGACGCACCCCGCGTGCGCCTCGATCGGGCCAACCCCGGCCACAACAGCTATCTCCCGACGTTCAACCCGAAGGTGGAGGGCGGTTATATGTGGGTCGCGTTCTTCTCGCGCCGAGATTATGGACACCACATCCGCGGCGAGCAGCGTCCCCAGATCTGGGTCGCGGCCATCGATCAGGGCGCCGACCCGGCCTCGGCCCTCGACGGCTCGCACCCCGGCTTCTGGTTGCCGGGCCAGCTCGAAGACTCCGACAACCTCAGCTCGTTCTTTGCGCCCAAGCCCTGCTCGGAGGCCGGCGGCTCGTGCGGCTCCGACGACGGCTGCTGCGGCGACGGCTCGCTCTTGTGCCGACCGGTCAACGGCGTCGACCAGTGCGTGCCCGCCGACCAGGCCTGCACCCTCGGCGGCGACGTCTGCGCCGACGACTGCTGCGCCGCCACCGACAGCTGCATCGACGACGGCACCGGCGTCCGCCGCTGCCTCGAGGGCACCTGCGCCCAGCAGAACGAGAGCTGCAGCGACAGCCGCCCCTGCTGCGCCGGCCAGGGCGTGTGCGGCAACGGCTTGTGCGTCCTCCTCGGCGGGTGACCCGCGGCGCGTCGGGGCTGCGGGCCATGTCAGAGTCGAGCGACACGGGGGCAGTGATGCAGCAGCGGATGTCGGTTTCGCGTGGCGTCGGTCGCGCCGCACGGTCGGCGCTGTCGGCGCTGTTGGCGCTGGTGCCGACGTTGTTGGCGCCGGCGTTGCTGCCGGGGTTCGCGGTGGCCTGCGTCGACGCACCCGACGGCGGCGGAGAAGGAACCGGCGAGGGCGAAGACGAGGGCGAGGGCGAGGGCGAGGCGCTGCCCGGCTTCCGAGCGAACCCGGCGCGCTGCGACTTCGGCGTCGTCGGCATCGGCGACACCGCCTTTTGCGATCTCTCGCTCGACAACGTCGGCCAGACCGAGGTGGTCATCACCGACCTCGGCTTCAGCGCCGACACGCCGTCTCCGCAGGTGTTTGGCGCGCAGGGGAGCTTCTCCTTGCCGACAGCCATCCCGGGCGGGGCGGGCATCGCGCTGCGCCTCTTTGCCCGGCCGCAGACGACGGGGCTGTCGACGGGTGAGCTCTTCATCGAAGCGCTGTCGGGTGCGCGCGTCGCCGTCCCGCTGCAGGTGCTGGGCAGCGACGAGCGGCATTGCCGGGCCCGCGTCAGCGGCGTGAACGGCGTGGCCGTCGCTGTCGGCGACGACGCTCCGGTGCTGCATGTCGGCGACAACGTCGAGCTGTCGGCGGACCAGTCGTCGTCGTCCCGGCCCGACACGACGATCAGCTCGTTGTCGTGGAGCCTGCTGCAGCGCCCGGCCGACTCCGCCGCGGTGCTGACGACAGCCGAGGGTCAGACCACCGGCCTCGACGGCCTCGACGTCGTCGGCGATTGGGTCGTCGGCCTGACGACCCGCGACGACCTAGGCACCACCACCGCCTGCGCGCTCGAGCTCACCACCGTGCCGCCCGCGGTCGGCCTGTTTCTCCTGCTGAGCTGGGACGATCTTGCCGCCGACCAGTCCCTGCACCTGACGCGCGACGCGACCCCCACCTGGTGCGGCGTCGACGACTGCTTCGTCGGCGGCCCCGCGTGCGGCTGGGGCCCGGTCGTGACCGACGGCGCCGGCTTCGGACCCCACCGCATCAACGCCAGCAGCGTCGACGACGGCCGCTACACCGTCGGCGTCGGCGACCGGGCCGGCGTCGCCTCCACTGCCACTGTCAAGCTGTTCATCGACGGCCAGCTGGAGTTCGAAGGCTTCAAGCCGGTGGCCGCCGCCGGCCAGTGGCTGCCGCTGCGGGTCGACGTCGTCGACGGCGTGGCCACCGTCACCACCCTCGACGACACCAGCGCCCAGCCCGGCTCGTGCTGGTAGCCCGTTCGAGGCCTGCCGGTGGCCATGAGCAACCAGATGGTTGCGCATGGACCGATCGCATCTTTAAGCAGCAGCCCTGCGGCACACCAGAGACAGGCGGCCGCGGGGCTGCCCCGCCGTCCCGTCGCTGATAGACAGAACACTGCATGCGCTCCTTTGTCGCCAGCGTCGCAGTCATCGTCGTCGGTGGGGTCGCCGGCCCGGCCCACGCCCTCGCCCTCGAAAGCGCCGACTCTTCTTCATCGTCCGCAGAGCCCGTGCCCCGCGAGGTGCGCGCCGACGTCGAGGCCCCGCCGCGCAACTGGCTCAACCTGCGCGGCGGCTTCGGCGCCCAGCCCGTCGACGCCGTGGGCGCGCGGCCGCAGATCTGCGCCGAGGTCTCGCCCCTCGACTTCCTCGGCGTCGAAGCCTGCGGCACCGGCGCCGGCTTCTTGTTCGAGAGCGGCTCTGAGCTGGCGCACTTCCGCGGCAAGCTGCGGTTGACCTCTCTGCCCACCGAGGTTGGTCACTTCTCACCGCACCTCGCGCTGGGCTTCGCCGAGCTGCAGGTCGGCGACGACGGACCGGGCTTCGACTTCTTTGGCACCGGCGCCACGGGCGTCGAGACCGCCGGACCCGAAGCCGGGGCCTCGGTGCGCTGGGCCTACCCGCTGCCCTACGACTTCGAGGTGCTCGCCGACGCCACGGTCGGCCTGGCCTGGCTGCCGTACGCGCCGCAGTTGTCGACGTCGATGAGCCCCTGGCAGCCCTCCGCCACCGTCACCGTCGGCGTCGGCTGGTAGCGCCACCAGGGCACGTCGCGGTCCGCGGGTCTGCGGTTCGCCGGCGGCTGGCACACGTTCGCCTGGTTCGTTAGCAAGAAGCACACGGCACGACGTTGCACACGGTTGCCCAGGGTCGCGAGGGGAGCGCATGAGCGAACTGAGCAAGCTCCTCGAGTCGCGCGTTGAAGCCCTGGTGAAGCGCTTCGCGGCCCGCGTGCGCGACAACCTCGCCCCGGGCGGCACGTCGCAGGTCGAGCTCGAAGACCACATCCCCGAGGTGCTGCGCGAGCTGCCCCTGGCCCTGCGCGAAGGTGAAGCCAACGAGCGCAGCGCCATGGCCCGCGCCCACGGACGGCAACGCCACCGCGTCGGCTTCGACATCGAGGCCGTCGTGCGCGAGTACGGGGTGCTGCGGGAGTTGATCTTCGATCTGGTCGAAGAGTCTGGCCTCGCCATGACCCTCGCCGAGGTGCGGGTGCTCACCGACTTCCTGTCGAACGCCGTCGCCGAGGGCGTCGCCGAGCATGCGCGCCACAGCCAGGCGTCGGCCCAGGCGGCCATCGTCAGCACCCAGGCGCGTGAAGCCTGGCTCGCCACCACCCTGGGCAGCATCGGCGACGCCGTGGTCGCTTGCGACGCCGCCGGCCGCGTCACCTTCATGAACCCGGTCGCCGAAGCCCTGACCGGCTGGGCCCACGCCGACGCGCGCGGGCTGCCGTTGCCCACCGTGGTCCAGCTGATCGACGCCAAGAGCCGCGCTGGGGTCATCAACCCCGTCGATCACGTGCGCGCGGCCGGCGGCATCGTCGGCTTTTCGCGCGACACGCTGCTCGTGCGCAAAGACGGCAGCGACGTCGCCATCGACGACAGCGCCGCCCCCCTCGGCGACAGCGGCGGCATCGTCATGGTCTTTCGCGACGTCACCGAGCGACAGAACGCCGCGCGCCAGGCCGAGACGCGCGAGAGCGAGCGCGAGGCGCTTCTGGCCCGCGTCGCCAGCGCCCACGCCGAGGCCGAAGCGGAACGCCGCAAGCTGCACGACATCTTTGAGCAGGCGCCGGTGGCGGTGTGCATCCTCGAAGGACCGACCCATGTCTTTGCCCTGGCCAACCCGCGCTACCGGGCCCTCGTCGACGGCGCCGACGTCGTCGGCCGCCCACTGCTCGAGGCCCTGCCAGCGCTGGCCGGCCAGGGCTTCGACACGCTGCTTGATCGGGTGATGGCGACCGGCGAGCCATTCATCGGCAACGAGATCCCCGCGAAGCTCGGCCACCACAAAGCGGGCGAGCTCGTCTACATGAACTTCATCTACCAGCCCCGGCGCAACGCCCGCGGCGCCGTCGACGGCGTGCTCGTGTGCGCCGTCGAGGTGACCGAGCAGGTGCTCGCCCGGCAGCAGATGGAGCGGCACGCGGCCATCGAGAAAGAGCGCGCCGACTTCGAGAAGCAGCTGATCGGCATCGTCAGCCACGATCTGAAGAACCCGCTGGGGGCCATCCTGCTCGGCGTCGCGGCGCTGACCCACCACGACGCGCTCGACGCGCGCAGCACAAGATCGCTGCTGCGCATCCAGGCCACCGCCGAGCGGGCGGCGCGCATGGTGAGCGATTTGCTCGACTTCACGCAGGCGCGGCTCGGCGGCGGTCTGCCCATCGCACCCAACGCCGTCGACGCCCACGCGCTCGTGCGCCAGGCCGTCGACGAGGTTCAGGCCAACTTTCCCGAGCGCGAGGTCGACGTGCGCACGAGCGGCAACGGGACCTGCACCTGGGACCCCGACCGCATCGCGCAGGTCATCAGCAACCTCGTGACCAACGCGCTCAAGTACAGCCCGCCGGGCACTCTCGTCCGGGTCGCCGCCGACGCCCACGACGACGTCGTCGACCTCCGGGTCGTCAATGGCGGCGCGCCCATCTCGCCAGAGATGCTCCAGCGTCTCTTTCAGCCCCTGCAGCGTGGCACCGCGCAGCTCGACACGTCGGGCCGCAGCGTGGGACTCGGCCTCTACATCGTGAAGCACATCGTCGACGCCCACGGCGGCAACATCAGCGTCGCCTCGACCGCGAGCGAAGGCACGACGTTTCGGGTGCGGCTGCCGCGCGCGGTCGGCGGGCCGCGCTGACTCTCGCTCGGCCGGTACCGCCGCCGAGAACGACGACGACGACGACGACGTTGCGAGGCCGGCTCAGATGGTCTTGTTCAACAACCGGCGCGCGAGCTCGGGCGCGAACACGCCCGACAACCGCTTGTCGCGCGGCGCGGCCCGCAGGCGGCGCGACACCTGATCGACGTCGCGCTCGACGACGATGGCCAGCACGCGGGCCATGCCGTGGTCGAGGGCGAAGCCGGCGTCCTGCAACAGCAGCGTCGGCAGCTTGTTCCACTCGGGAAACACCTTGTGCAGCGGCAACGCGTCGTCGGCCGCGGCCAGCGTCGCGGTCACGTCGTCGACGCTGCGGCCGAGATAGCGGGCGATGAACGCCGCCGGCACGCGCTCGCGGGCCGCAGCGGCGCTCTCGCGGGCGACGTCGACGATCGACAACAACACCACCGGGCCGGTGGGGCCCGGGTCTCCCGCTCCAGGGCCGCTCGGGCTCGGGGGCGTCGTGTTCGTGTTCGTCGTGTTCGTCGCGTTCGTCGTGCTGGGCGGCTGCGGCACGGGACGATCCTCGACCTCACCCGGTCTCAGCGGCACCGCGGGCAGTTGCCCCACTGACGTCGCGCGTGACGCGGGCCGCACAGACGGGATCGACGCGGGCGGCGACAACGACGAGGGCAGGGTCACCGGCGGCGACGACGTCGGCGCGGCGGTCTCGGGCAGCGCCGGCGCCGGCTGCTCGCCGTGGCGGTTGCGCACGAACTTCACGCGGCCGCTGACGACGATGTCTGGGTCGAGGCCAAACACCAGCGGCCGCGTGTTGTAGGGCGGGTCTCCGTAGTGGGCCGACAGCGCGCCCGAAAAGCCCGGCAGCGGCGCCAACAACGCGGTGATGGCGTCTTGGCTGACGGCCCATTCGTCGTCGACGAACATGCGCTCGATGATCCAGCGCTCGCTCTCGTAGCGCCGCAGCACCCCCGGCCGCGAGCGCCGCAGGAACGCCGGGCCGGCGACGACGCCGGCGAACAACAGGCTCAACAACGACGACGACAGCGGATGGCGATCCCAGGCCAGCCGGCCGCGCACGATCAGGCCGTCGACGACGGTGACAGCGTGTTCGTCGGTGCCGCCGTTGTCGGGTTGCGCGAGGCCGCGCAAGGCGCGCTCGTCGGCGACGCGGGCGGCGATGTCGCGGTCGAGCAGGGGCTTTTGCACCAGCAACACCAGCGGCTGGGTGATGAGCAGGCCCAGCGTGAACAGCACGACGACGGCGGCGCCGGCCGGGCGCCAGGCACCGATGAGCTCGAGGGGCAGGTGCAGCGGGTAGCCGCTGCCGGCGTGGTGCAGGCGCAGCAGGTTGATGACGAACAACGACGTCGCTGGCGCGAGCACGACGGCCGCCGGCCAACCCACCGCCAACAGCGCGCCGTACCCGAGCGAGCAGCCGGCGATGAACGACGCCACCACCGACCAGATGCTGGCGGCGACAAAGAACCGCGCCTCGCCGCGCGGCAGCAGCACGACGATGGCCGGGTCGTAGCCCACCGCCGACAACAACGCCGCGACACCGGGACGGAGCCCGGGCCCGAGCGGCCCTGGAGCGGAAGGCCCGGGCGCTGACACCGGCGGCGGCGGCGCTTCGGTCACGTCTGCGTTCACGCCGGGCGCACGGGCTTGTGCGGCTCAACGAACGCCGCGGGGTCACGCTGGATGTCGGCGGCGGTCTGCTTGCGAAACGCGCTGTGCACCTCGGCGGCCAGCAGGCGCTCGGTCTCGAGGCGGCGCTTCTCTTCGTCGAGCACCGCGTTCACGCCGTGGTGCAGGTCGATGTGCACGCTCTTGCCGTTGCCGTCGGCGACGACGCGGGCGTCGGGCTCGATGCCGGCCCGGGCCCGCACCAGGCGTTTCTGGTTTTCGTCGAGGTAGTCGTAGGCGCCCTTGATCACCATCAGCTTGAAAAAGATGGGGCCGGCCTCGATGCACAACAGCAGCAACATGATGGCGAACGGGATGAAGCCGCCGATGTCGTGGCTCACCTGGATGCGCTTCATCAGGCCGTCGAGGTGACGCGCAACCTGCAGGTTGCTGTTTTTCTCGGCCGCCAGCTTCGTGTCCAACGCCGCCAGCGCCGCCTTGGATTCATTCAGCTCGTCGCCGACGACGACGTTCTTCTTCTGCAACAGCTCGCGGTCGCGGTTGAGGTCGGCCTCCATGCGGTCGAGGTTGTCGCGCTTGTCGCGCCAGGCCGGGCCGCGGCCGGCGGCACCGCTGGCGGTCTTGCCCTCGGCCTCGAGCTCGAGCTGCTTGCGCTGTTGGTTGAGCTCGAGGCGGCGGGTCTCAAGCGTGCCTTCGTTGTCGTCGGAGCGCTTCTGCAGGGTCGCAATCTTCTCGCGCAGGGTGGTGCGCTCGGTGGCGATGAGGCCCTCGCTCTGGCCGTTCAACGTCGAGAGGAATTCCTTTTGCTCTTTTTCGAGGTGGCTCTCGATCTCGCTCTCGAGGATTTTGATTTCCAGCGGCTTCGACAGGCATACCCCGATGATCAGGGCCATGCCCAGGCGCGGCAGGGCGTTCAGGAACTCGCCCATCGTGATCTTGTCGGTGCCGTCGCCCTTGCCCGTCGAAGAGATGATGAATCGATCAATGTTGAAGATGATCAACGACCAGACGAGGCCGAAGAACGCCGCCGCCGCCACCGACGGCCAATGGGTCACGCGCTCGCCCAGCGCCGTGGTCACCTTGGGCGAAAACACTGTATAAAAAGCATACGAGCCCGAGAAGAACGCCAGGACGCCGACGGTCAGCACCACGCCGCCCAGCCCCTGGAACTTCACCCGGTCGCTGTTGGGGCAGCGGGCCAGCAGCTGGGCGTCGCCGCCGGCGCAGAACCACAAGAGCCGCGTGACCCACGAGACGCTCTGCACGCTGCCGTAGTCGTAGCGGTCGTGGCTCGCGGGCGGACCGGGCGGCAGGCCCATCGTCGACGATGACGACGGCGATGACGGCGGCGATGACGACATCGACGGGGGCGGTGCAGACGGCATCGGCGGCGGGGCGTTGCTGGTGGTCATGGGGCTCCGGGTGCGTGACGCGGCTCGGGGGCGAAGCGTGTCACCGGCTGACAGGTTCAAGAGGAAGGAGCGGCCTGACGCCCGGCGGGCGCAGGTCGGGAACGTCGAGGTGGAGCGACGCGCGCAAACGCGCGGCGTCGAGGGCGGGTGGCAGCACCGGCCGCGGCGCATTCGGCAGGATCACGCCAACGACGACGTCGACGGCGGCGCGGCCGACGAGCGAGCGCATCTGCACGCGCAACAGCGGGGCCACGTCGACAAAGACGACGCCGTCGAAGCCGTCTCGGCAGAACGAGCGATGGACGACGCGCCGGCCGGCCCGCACGCGCAGCCAGCCGCGGCCACGGGCGACGATGTGCAGCGGCGTGCGTCCCCCCGGCAGCGCCAGCGGCGCGTGCACAGCGACCGCGCTGACGATGACCGGCCGGCGCCACAGCGACGACGTCATTCTTGCTCCGGGCACTGGACGACGATCTCGACGCGGCGGTTGAAGCGCTGCATGGCGGCGGGTGCCGTGACGGGCACCAGCGGCTCGCGCTCGCCGTGGCCTTCGACGACGAGCTGCGCCGCCGGGATTTTCCCTTCGTCGGTGAGCCAGCGGGCCACGCTGGCGCCGCGCCGCTTGCTGAGGTCGTCGTTGTGGGTGTGCTCGCCGCGCGGATCGGCGTGGCCGATCACGCGCAGCACGCGCGGAGACCTCACCCCCGACCCCTCTCCACGGCCGCTCGCCAGGCCTCGCTGTGGAGAGGGGAGGGGAGTTGACTGTGGCGGGCCCGCAGCGCCCGACGTGCGCGCCAGGCGCGCCAGCCGGCGCAGCAGCGGCAGCGATTCCGGCCGCAGCGCGTCGGCGTCGACGGCGAACAGCAGGTCGCCCGAGAGGTAGAGCGGCCGACCGCAGCGCGAGAAAAAGGCCGCCGGATCCTCGAGCGCTTCGTCGACCGTGTAGCGCCTGGTGGCTGCAGCGGGAGACCCAGCGCCGCCACCAGCGCCGTCGGCGGCACCGTCGCCGCCACCAGCACCGGCGCCGCCACCAGCACCAGCACCGGCGCCACCAGCACCAGCACCAGCACCACCAGCACCAGCGCCAGCACTAGCGCCGCCACCAGCACCACCACCAGCGCCAGCACCGGCGCCGCCACCAGCACCAGCACCGGCGCCACCAGC
>JBKJNL010000637.1:0-3309 GCA_046593615.1 Myxococcota bacterium
GGCGACTGCCCCGGCCTCAACGCCGTCATCCGCGCCGTCGTCACCCGGGCCGAACAGCTGAACATCGATGTGCTCGGGATCCGCGGGGGGTGGCGGGGGTTCCTCGTCGGCGACACCGAGCCTCTGAACCGCTCGCGCACGCGGGGCATCTTGCACGAGGGCGGCACCATCCTCGGCACCTCGCGCCAGAACCCGTTTCAAGAAAAAGGCGGCGCCGAACGCGTCGAAGCAGCCTTCAAGGCCTGGAAGCTCGACGGCCTCATCGCGGTCGGCGGCGAGGGGACGCTCTCGCTGGCGACGAAGTTCCATGAGCGCGGCCTGCGCGTCGTCGGGGTGCCAAAGACCATCGACAACGACCTCAGCGGCACCGAGGTCACCTTCGGCTTCGACACCGCCGTCGAGGTCGCCACCTCCCTCATCGACCGCTTGCGGACCACCGCCGAGGCCCACGAGCGCGTGATGGTCTGCGAGGTCATGGGCCGCCACGCGGGCTGGATCGCCTTGCACGCCGGCCTGGCCGGCGGCGCCGACGTCGTCGTCGTGCCGGAGCGGCCGACCACCATCGAAGACATCACCAAGGTGCTGTTGCTGCGGCGGGCCGAAGGCAAGGTCTTCTCCCTCGTCGTCATCGCCGAAGGCGCGCTCATCCAGGAGACCGGCGCTTCCGAGGCCCACCTCGTGTTGCAGAACCAGCAGCCCGATGCGTTCGGCCGCCCGCGGCTCGGCGGCATCGGCCAGTACGTCGCGCGCTGCATCGAAGAGGCGACCGGCATCGAGTCCCGCGTCACCGTCCTTGGTCATGTGCAGCGAGGCGGGACGCCGACGGCCCGGGACCGGGTGCTGGCCCTGCGATTTGGCGTCCGCGCCATCGAGCTGCTGCACCAGGGCAAGAGCGGGCTGATGGTTGCCTTGCAGGCCGATCAAATCGTCGACCTCCCGCTGTCGGCCGCGACCCACTCCCGGAAGACCGTCGACGAGGCGTGGCTGGCCCTGGCCGACGTCTTTTGCGAGGGGCCAGGCATGGCCGCCATGAAAAGCTGAGCGCGCGGGCCATTACATAAGAGACTCGAATCGATCTCAGATCGAAAGCGGAACGGTCCTCGGTTGTCGTCGACGTCGGGTGGTCATGGACCGTTCCGTTTGCGGTTCGGCGTGCACGGAAATCGACCCTCAAACGGATGAACAGGGGAGGTCTCCATGAACCCCGTTCACGATGTCGTCCGCGCCTTTGCTCAACAGCTCCGCACCACCGGTGGCTTCGAAGGCATCGTGCCCGACGAAGCCGCCGCAATCGTTGTCGTCGTCCGCGTCCTGCACGGCGGTTCGTGCCCCCGTTGCGAGGGCCGGCGGTGGCGGCCCGTCGGCGACCACCATCTCGCGTGCCCCCGGTGCGGGGTTGTCAGCGTCTACGCTGGCTCGCCGCTGGCCCGCCGAAAGCTCCCCGCCCGCACCCTGCTGGCGGCCATTTTCGCCATCTTCGTCGACACGATGACGACGACGGCCCGGGGTTTCAGCCGCCGGCAGCACCTGCGTCTGGAGACCGCCTGGCAACTGCTGCACGACATCCGCGACGCCCTGCCATGCCCGACGCCCCAGCAGAGCGGCCACGCAGCGATGGTGCTCGGTGGCTGCGCACCGGCGAACGCCCGCGCCGTCGTCCTCGCGGCCGACGACGACGAACCGCTGCGGCTGGTGGTCGTCGAAGCCGAGGTGGGCTGTCCGCCGGGACGGCCGCGCCGCGACCTGCCGTTGTGGTGGGCCCGGCTGCGCGGCTGGCTCAACGAGGTCTTCCGCGGCGTCAGCGGCAAGCATCTCGGCCGCTACCTCGCCGAGTACGCCGCCCGCCACGGGCGTGTGTCTCGTCGGGGCCACGCGCCGATCTAGGGCGCCTGGTCGGCGCTCAGAGCGCGGGAGCGACGGCGGCCCGCTCGATGGAGCGCTTGCGGATGATGACGATGGCGATGAGCGACGCCAGCGCCACGCACAGCGAGATGAACTGGCTGGTCGAGAGCACCCCGGGGATGAGGTAGCCGCGCTCGCCGTCGCCGCGGAACATCTCGAGGGTCGTCCGCCAGATCGGGTAGAGCAGCCCGTAGGTCAGCAGCACCTGACCGTGGAACCATTTGCGCGACCGCACCACCATCAGGGCGAAGAACAAGCCGAGCTCGCCAAAGGAATCGATGAGCTGGATCGGCACCAGCGGCGCGGTCAGCCCGACGGCCTTCATGGCGCTGGCGACGTCGCCGTCGACGCTGCTCAACAGCGACTGGTAGGCCAGCGCGCCCTTGGGGAACTGGATGGCCAGCGGGATCGTCGAGTGGAAGTGGCCGTCGGCGTCGAGGGTGTAGGCGCCGTCGCCCCAGCAGCAGCCGGCAGCGACGCAGCCGAGGCGGCCAAAGGCAGCGGCCAGAGGCAGGCCGACGACGACGATGTCGGCCATCTTCAGCATGTCCGAGCCCCGGATGTTGCGGCGCCGGGCAAAGATCAAAAAGGCGAGGAAGCCGCCGAGGGCCGCTCCGTAGAACACCAGGCCGCCCTTCCACACGACGAGCACGGCGGGGACGTTGATGGGCCCGATGGCGGTGTCGCCGACGACGAACTTGCCGATGACCAGGAGCAGGGCGCCGGCGCCGACAAAGGCCTTTGCGCGGTTTCCCTCGCTGCCGAGGCCGAGGATGCCGATGACCGCCAGGATGGCGCCCACCCCCATGACCGCGACCGACAGCGGGAACGGGCCCAGCTGGTCCCACGGCGACTCGACGAAGTACTGCTTCCAGTTGACCGCGATGAAGACGACGCGGGCGCCGATCATGCCGCCGAGCAGTGCCCAAAAGGCGAAGTCGAGGACGTCGTCGACAAAGGCGTTCTGCCGCCGGGCCTCCCGCCAGGCCACGAACATCGCGCACAAGAAGCCGAGAACGATGAGCACCCCATAGGTGTGCAGGGGCCAGTCGACGCCAGGAATCTTGAAGAGCACGGGATGCACGGTGGCTCCTTCGAACAAGCACGGCGCACAGCCGCGGAGCGGAGAGCGCAGACACAAACGACCCCCAGGCCGCACGACGCGGTCCCGGGCCCTGACGCGGACAGCCAGTAGCGACCCGCTTGCGCGACGTCGATATGGGGTGAGAAAACAACCCACAACGACGGGATGTTCCCGCGCCTGCCCGACGGCCCCTGCGCCGGTCTGGCGGCTGCAACGAAGTAAGGCCGCGTGAAGCCCACCGAAGACGTCAGCCAGAGCGGGCCCGATCAGGCCGAGACGACGCCTCTGCCGCCGTCCTCGTCGGTGCCGCCGTCCTCGTCGGC
>JBKJNL010000770.1:0-4963 GCA_046593615.1 Myxococcota bacterium
GTCGGTGGTGACGTGCAGGGCGATGCCGGCGCGGCCCATCGAGAACGTCGTGCCCGTGAGGGCGAGCTTGTATTCGGTGTCGGCCTCGAGGAGCACGACGTTCTCGATGGGCCGCGCCGGCATCGCCCTGCACGTCACCACCGACCGATGGCAGGCCGGCGGCGCCGTCAACCGGCCCGCGTTCTCGCCGTCCCTCCTGCGCTCGATCTCGCCACCGAGCGCGACGACGCAGTTGGCCAACCAGACCGCGTTGGCGACCGAGGCCGCGAAGTTCGCCTCGCTGCGGGGCATGACTCCGATCCTGTTCGTGCGGCACGGCCTGACCACGACCACGCCAGCGAGCCTCGCCACCTTCTCGCTGCCGCGCTTCTCGTCGACGAGGGCTCAGGCCAAGATCGTAAAGGTCTACCTGTGGGCCGTGATGTCGGCCGCAGCCGCCGCCGGCGCCGTCAGCGTCACCGTCGCGGGGAACGTGGTCTCGTCGACGGTGACGGGTCTGGCGCTCGGGTCCGCCGTCTCGGGCACCTTGGCCACCGCGCTGGCCGGCGCGTTCTCGCCAGCCGTGGCCGCTGACGACGTCTCGGTCGTGTTCGCCAACACCTCGGCGACCAACTGCCTCAAGGTCTACTGCCTGGTGTGGGTCGCCTGGAGCTGATCAGGGTTGCGGCGAGGTCTCGGCGACAGCGGGCGCGACAGCCTGGGCTTTCAGTGCCTCGACCTGCTTCTCGAGGTCGGCGACTTTCGCCCGCTCCGCTTCGAGGGCGCTATCGTCTTTGTCCTTGCACTCGAAGACCCAGTAATACTCTGAAGAGGACGACGACCCCGCGATGGCGCCGCCGCCCGGCACCGGGGTGACCCAAGCCTGCACGTCGCCAGACAACTGCGTCCCCTCTTCGATGATCGTTGGCGTCGCTGCATTGCCGCACATCCGCGCAATGTGCTGCATCGTATAGTCGCGCATCGGCCCCGAAACCTCGCCACCGACGGCGAGCGGGGCGGCGACGGCGCCCCGCCGCTCCTGCGGGCGCCACACGATCACGCGCGACGACACGCAGCCGGAGAGGAGCGCAACGACGACGACAGCGGCAACGAGAGCAAGGCGCATGTGACCCCCAGAAGGCCGCGACCCTACCTCGACTGCGCCCGCAGTCGATCAAGCGCCTCGCGCAACTGCTCGTTGATCTCGACCCGCTCGTTGTGGTCGTCGATCTCGTCGACGAGGTCCACGGCCGCGGCTTCCATGCTGTCGGTGTTGTTCATGCCCCGCGCATCGCAGCGATCGTGCCCGCGTGCTGGCGCTTCGGGGTGCGGCTGACGTCGTCGAGGGCGTTCCGTTTGGGACGCCGGCGTTTCAGTGCGCGCCGTCGTCGGGGGGCGGGGCGGGGGGCTGCCAGTCGGCGGCCGGCTGCCAATCGGCGTGCTTCCCGGCCGCAGACAGAAGAGCCAGCCAGCGGCTGCGCGAGAGCGGGACCTTGCCCAGCTTCCATCGGCTGACGCTGTTGACGTCGACGTTGATCATCCTCGCGAGCCGCGCGGCACGAGGGACGCCCTGCTCGTGGAGCAGCGCCACCAACCAGATCGGGGGGATCGTCTCTTCGGGGGCAAGCGGGACGGCCATCTGCTGGTGCATGCCGCCAAGCATAGACACCGCGCGACGGCACAGTGCGTAGACGCGGAGAGGAGAGCGTGACCTCTGTCACACCTACGCATAAAATCTACGCATCGCCGGTGGACGTGCGTAGGCACTGTGCGTAGAGTCGGCATACGTTCACAAGCGTGCGCATGGATTCACATGCGTTCGCAAACAAACGCAAGCCCTTGGAAACGCTTGTGTTTCTATGCCTGGAGGGCACATGTTTCTCGCCGAAGTCTCTGCACTGCCGCTTGAGGGGGAAGAATTCATGGTCGGTGTCCTGCGGATCGGAGGTGTTTGGTACTCGCGCCAGCCCGACGGGCAGTTGGTCGGCCACGAAAGCTGGCTCGCGGCGGCCATGGCGGCCATCCGCGGCCCCGACGTCGCCTGCCAGGACGCCATCTACACGGTCGACGGCGAGACCTGCCATGCGTGACATCTACGCCGCGCCCGCAAGCCTCCGGTGCGCCTGTTGCCGTGCCGACGTTGGCTGCGGCGACCACGAAGCCGGCTGCGCCAACGAGACGATCGACCTGGAGCTTGTCGAAGTGCTCGCGACGTCCGCTGCCGTGGACCCTTTCGAGAACATGCAACCCCTTGGCGGGCCTCGGAAAATGCCCGCCGCGGGACTGATTCTGGAGGCACCCGGCGATCTGATGGGGCCTGGACGAACGTTCAGTGTTGGGGGTGCACGATGACTCGGGTTTTCCTGGATCTGGAGACAATTCCCTCACAGCGGCCGGACATCCTGGCCGAGATCGCCGCCGAGGCGCTGGCGCACAACACCAGCCTCAAGAAGCCGCACCCGCCCGAGGCCATCAAAGAGATCGTCGACGAGGCGCACCGCAAGACCGCACTCGACGGCTCCGCTGGGGAAATCGTCTGCATCGGGGTGGCGATCGACAACGGGCCCACGCAGTCGTGGCACCGCGACTTCCGGGTCGCCGGCAGCGAAGCCGACCTGTTGACGCGCTTTCGCAACGACATGAGCGACGCGCTCGACGGTCGCGGTGGCGTCGTCGTCGGGCACAACGCGGTTGCCTTCGACCGCCCATTCCTCCGCCAGCGCGCCGTCGTCTGTGGTGTGGCTCTCCCGTCGTGGATGATGGCGACGATCAAGCCGTGGGAGGCGACGGACCTCGATACCATGCTGAAATGGACGGGTGGGTCGCCGGGTAAGACTATCAGCCTCGCGCGTCTCGCTCGCGCCCTAAATGTGGGCAGTAAGACAGAGGGTCTCGACGGCAGCAATATCTGGGACGCCGTACTGGCCGGTCGCATCGCCGACGTCGCCCGCTACTGCGAAAATGACGTCTCCCTGACGCGTGCGTGCTTCCATCGCATGACGATGGTCTCTGCGGAGGCGTGCCAATGAAGAAGACTCTTCAACAGCGGTTCGACGAGAAGATTTCTATCGAGCCAATGAGCGGATGCTGGATCTGGACCGGCGCTCTCTCCGACAGCGGTTACGGGAAAATCTCCGTCGTTCGCACCCTCTACCAACTCGCCCACCGTGTCTCATGGGCCCTGCACTGCAGCCCGATCCCCAACGGTGCCCACGTCCTCCACCGCTGCGACAATCCGCCGTGCGTGAACCCCGAGCACCTGTTCCTCGGGTCGCATGCCGACAACATGGCCGACATGGCCGCGAAGGGCCGCCACAGCAAACAGCGGCGCACCCACTGCCCCAAGGGGCATCCCCTCGTCGACGGCAACCTCTGCGTCGCCGTGGCGGCTCGCGGGCACCGCCAGTGCTTGGCCTGCCGCCGCGCCAGTGACTGTGCGCGGTCGACAACGCGCGTCCGCAACCGCCCCATCGCGACCCAGGTGGCAGCATGACCACGACGATCTTTCAGACGCTGCTTGCCCTCGACGTGCGCCAGTACACGGAGAAGAAGGGGAAATTCTCCTACCTCTCGTGGTCCTACGCCGTGGCCGAGCTGCGCAAACACGCGCCCGACGCGACGTGGACTGTCGTCAAGTACCCGCTGCCCGACGCGCCGCATGTGCACGCTCCCTACTGCATCACGCCGGGTGGCTGCTTCGTCGAGGTCAGCGTCACCGTCGGCGGCATCGCACTGTCGCAGATCCACCCAGTGATCGACGAGCGCAACCAGACGATCAAGTCGCCGGGCGCGGACCAGGTGAACAAGTCGATCATGCGGTGCCTCGTCAAGGCGATCGCGCTGCACGGGCTCGGGCTCAACGTCTATGCAGGCGAAGACCTGCCGCTGGGTGACGCCGAGGACGCGCCGCCGGCGCAGGTGAGCAAACCCGCGATGACGAGCGCCCAGCGGGCGAATGACCGCCTGCCTGCTTCGGCGAAGTCTGTCCTCGGCGCAGTCGCTGATGACCTCGGGCGCATCAACGTGGCGAAGGCGGCGATCGCTGAGCAAGCGAAGCGTCTCGGCATCGCGCGCGACCAAATCGCTGCTGAGTTGCGCGCCATCTGCGGCGGGGCGCTGCCCGCGAATTCCATCGAATACGAGGACGCGCTTGCGGTCCTCAAAGAGATGGAGGCCCCGGCCTCCGACGACAAGGCCGCAGAATGATGGCGACGGGGGAGATGATGACGACGAGGACGCAGGCCGAGGTTGAAATCAGCGCGCAGGAAGCGGCGCTTCTCCTGAAGAAGCACGTCCTCACCGTGCAGAAGATGTGTCGCCAGAAGCGGTTGAGGGCTCGCAAGATCGGCGGCGAGGGGCCCTGGTTCATCCGCCTGTCGTCCGTCGTGCCTCCGAAGCCCGACGAGCCCGCCCCAACGACGACGCCCCCCGACCCGAAGCCGCCAGCCGGCTGACCAACTCGCGCGGTGCCGGATCCCCCTCCGCAGCACCGCGGTCGCCAACACCCGCCGGGCGAAGTCTGCGGGCCTTTCTCTCGACGACCGCGACGTCGTCACCACCTCAAGCACCAGGACACCCGATGGCAGACGGCACCCCGACCAAGACAGCCCTCGACGTGCTCGCCGGCTGGAGCGCCTGCAGCAAGGGCCTCGACGAGGTCCGCGAGGCAGGCTCCATGCGCGCGGCGTGGGAAACGTCGACGTCGCGCGCCAACATGATGTGGCTTCTCGGCAAGCTGTACGTCGAGGGCAAGCTGTCCCGCCATCGCCTGGTGCGTGTCGCCATCCGCTGCGCCGAGACGGTGGCGCACAAGATGCCGCCCGATGCGCGGCCTCTGCTCGCCGACGTGAGCGCGTGGACCAACGGCGACACGAGCGTGGACCTGCAGGCCACCCGGGCGGCGCTCATGGTTATTCGTCAGCGAGCATGGACCGCCTACGCCGCCGCCGCCTACGCCGCCTACGCCGCCGACGCCTACGCCGCC
>JBKJNL010000824.1:0-3079 GCA_046593615.1 Myxococcota bacterium
CACCAGCACCGCCGAGACGACGGCCATCACCAGCGTGAACAGGTCGCCGATGTTCGGCGGCACCGACAGCGCCCGCCCGTCGCCGACGACGCCGCACAACAACACGAGGCCGGCGAGGGCGAAGCCGACACCCAGCAACTGTGACGTCGTCGGACGCGGCAGCCCGAACAGCGGCTGCAACAGCGGCACGAACACCGCGTACAGGCCGGTGATGAGCGCCACCCGCGTGACCGGCGTGTGCAGCATCGCCACCGTCTGCAGGGCGAACGCGACGTAGAGCAGCAGGCCGAGCACCGTGCCGGCCTTCCACGGGATGCGCACGCCGGCCCGCCAGCGGTGCACCAACGCGACAATGGCGATGGGGGCGGCGACGACGAAGCGCAGGGCCGTGGCCCACAGCGGCGACGTCGTCTCGACCGACACGCGCTGGGCGTAGAACCCGAAGCCCCAGCACAGGGCCGCGCCCAACAGAAACGCGCTGCCAACCATCGTCTGGCGCGAGAACCGCGGACCCGCGGTCTTCATCGTCTGCGTCTGCGTCGTCTGCGTCGTCTGCGTCGTCGTCGTCGTCACCGTCACGCCTTATGGGCCGCAGCGCGCGCGAGCAACTAGACTGGCCGACGCATGCGCCTCTTTGGACACGCCCTGTTCGTCTTCCTGGCCGCCGCCGCGCTGTTCGTGGCCGGCGCCACGAGCGTCGGGGTGTTTCGTCTGGTGGGCAAGCCGTTCCCCGGGCTCTCGCTGGTCGAAGAAGGCCTGGTGAACCCGGTGGGTTTGTCGTCGTGGGGCGGCGGCAAGGCCGGCTTCCGCATGTGGGACCGCATCATCGCCGTCGACGGTGAGCTGGTGTTCTCCAAAGACGACGTCGTGGCCCGGGCCCTCGACCGCCCCGTCGGCGCGTCGGTCGTCTACCAGGTCGAGGGCATCAACGGCTCGCAGCGCTTCGTCGAGCTGCCGACGCGGGTGTTCACGGCCAGCGATCTCGTGCGCAGCCACACCAGCCACGCGCTGCTGGGCCTGGTCTTCGTCGTCGTCGCCGTGCTGCTCTATTTTTTGCGACCGGGCACGCCCGAGGCCTGGAGCTTCTTTCTGCTGTTCGGCTCGCTGGGCTGCGTGATGTCGTCGGTCGTCGACATGACGATCCTGTGGCAGCTGCCGCCGATCTTCCCGGCCATTGCGCCGTTTCTGGGAATCCTCGGGTTCATCCTCGTCGGCGTCATCACCCGGGCCTATCTCAAGTTCGACGGCGCGCGCCTGCTCGAAGGGCGACCCGAAAAAGGCGAACCCGGCTTCGTCGCCGACGCCGCCGCCCACCTGCAGCGCCGCATGGTGGTCATCACCGCCGTCAGCCTGGCCATCAGCACCGGCGTGTCGATCACCATGTTGAACGTCTCGGGCGAGACCCGGCGCTACACGATCATCGACAGCGTCTTCTATTCGTGGCTGGCGCTGTGCGTGGTCGCGAGCTTCGGGCTGTTGCTGCTCGGCTACCTGCGCGGGCGGTCTCCTCGTCGTCGAGCGCGGGTGCGGCAGATCCTGTGGGCCTGGCCCGTCGGCGCCGGCATCCCGATCGTGAACCTCTTTTGCGGGCACGTGCTGCAGCTGTGGCCGATGTCGCAAATCTGGAACGGCTTCTTGCTGCTGGTGCCGTTGTCGACAGCCGACGCCATCGTGCGGCACGACCTGCTGCAGCTGAACCACACCGCGCGCCGTCTCGTGGGCGGCCTCACCGTAGCGGCCGCCGTCGGCATGATCCTCGGCTTCGTCTTGTGGGGCGCGGTGCAATTCCTGAAGCTCGACGACGCCACCACCATGGTCGCGCTGGCGGCGCTGTTGTTTGCGGTGGCCGCACCCGTCACCCACCGCGTGCAGACCTACGTCGAAAACCTGCTGCACTCGGCCCGCTACGACGCCGGTCAGCTGGTGTCGGCGTTCACGGCAAAGGCGTCGACGTCGAACCACCTGGAAGACGTCGTCGGCGAGCTGACCGCGATCAGCCAGCGCTCGATCGCCCCGGTGTTTCTCGAGGTCTGGCGTCTCGACAGCGCCGGCCCCACTGCGCGCCTCGTGCCCTTGATCGACCGCGGACCCGCCCTCGTCGTCGACGAAGCCCTGGCCCGCCTGCTCACGCGCAGCGAGCCGCAGGTCATCGATGAGGAGCAGCCCGCCCCGGCTTCTGTGCACGGCAAGAACGGACCGGCGTCGATCGTCGTGCCCCTCGCGGTCGCCAACGAGCCGGTGGGCCTGCTGGTCATCGGCGAGCGCGCCGATGGGCAGCCGTACGAAGGCTCCGACGTCGCGTTCGCCGGCGCCCTGGCCGGTCCGCTGGCGGCGTCGTTGGTGTCGACGCTGGCCTACGAGGCGGTGGAGCGGCTGAACATGGACCTCGAGCAGCGGGTGCAGGTGCGCACCGCCGAGCTGGCCTTGAAGAACGACGAGCTGGCGCTGCTCGATCGACGCAAGGACGAGCTGGTGGCGACGGTGTCGCACGACTTCCGTTCGCCGTTGGCCATCATCAAGCAGAACGTGCAGACCCTGCTGCGCGACCTCGGGCGCATGGACGCCGACGACACGCGCATGTTCCTCGAGGCCATCGGCCGGCAGGAGGGGCGGCTCACGTCGATGTGCACGAACCTGCTCGACCTCGCGCGTTTGAAGCACAAGACGGCGCCGCAAGAGCCCGTCGATGCCGTCGTCCTCGGCCGCATGATCGTCGACGGCTTCGCCATGCGGGCCAGCGAGCGAGGCGTGCGCTTGACGCTCGTCGTTGACGAAGACGCGCCGCCCATCGTGCGCGGCGATGGCGACCGCCTCGGCCAGGTGGTGCAGAACCTCGTCGACAACGCTCTCAAGTTCACGCCCTCGGGCGGCAGCATCACGCTGCGCCTGAAGAAGAAAGACGCGACCCACGTGCAGATCGTCGTCGAGGACACCGGCTGCGGCGTTCCCGCCGAGGCCCTGGCGCGCTTGTTCGAGCCGTTCTTCCAGGTGCCGCGCCAGAGCCACGTCGGCCAGGGCAGCGGCCTCGGGCTCGCCATCGTCAAGGCCGTCGTCGACGCCCACGGCGGCGGTGTCGACG
>JBKJNL010000332.1:0-4193 GCA_046593615.1 Myxococcota bacterium
GACGACGACGACGCTGGCGACAACGCTGGCGACAACGCCGGCGTTGTCGCCAGCGTTGTCGCCAGCGTCGTCGTCGTCGTGTTCGTTGTCGGGGCCCTGGGTTGCGCGCACGCGCCATCGACGCCGACTGCGCCGACCGCGCCGACGCTCGACGCGGCAACCGTGGCCCGGGCCATCCCGGCCAAGGTCACCGATCGGGCCGGCTGGGCCGACGACATCGTCACCGCGATCCGCCTGACCAAGAAGGAGCCCACCGCCGAGCGCGCCTGCGCCGTCGTCGCCGTCATCGAGCAGGAGTCGGGCTTTCAAGCCGACCCCGCCGTCGCCGACCTGCCGGGCATCGTGATGCGCGGCCTCGAGCAGAAGCTGGCGCCGCTCGGTCCCCTGCAGGGCCCGGCCCTGGGCGCGCTGCTCGAAGGAAAGGCCCCCGGCAGCGACGTCACCTTTCGCCAACGCATCGCCCGCCTGCGCACCGAGCGCGATCTCGATCGCCTGTTTCGTGACATCGCCCGCGCCTACCGGGGCGAGATGCCGGGCACGTTCCTCGTCGGCCAGGCGCTGTCGGCGCTGCTCGGCAAGGGCTCCATCGAAGACCTGAACCCGGTGACCACCGCCGGCTCGATGCAGGTCAAGGTCGGCTTCGCCCGCGATCACGGCAAGCGCGAAGGCCTCGACGACGACGACGTGCGCGAGCTGCTCTACACCCGCGGCGGCGGCGTGCGCTTCGGCACCGCCCGGCTCATCGGCTACGCCGCCGGCTACGACGACATCCGCTTCCGCTTCGCGGACTTCAACGCCGGCGTGTATGCCTCGCGAAACGCCGCCTTCCAGATGATGGTGTCGGAGCTGACGGGCCGCCCCCTGGTCGGCGACGGCGACCTGCTGGCCTGGGACGACGACGGCGACGTCAAAGACCTCGAGACCAACAGCCTGCAGGCCCTGCTCGCCTTTGGCGCGGGCCACGACCTGTCGGCGCGCACCATCCAGAAAGACGCGCGCAAAGAGAAGACGCAGGCCTTTGAAGAGACCGACACCTGGCGCGCGGTGCGCGTGGCCTGGTCGCAAAAGACCGGCAAGCCGGCGCCGTATGCCCGCGTGCCCGATGTCGCCTTGTCATCGCCCAAGCTCTCGCGCCCGCGCACCACCGCCTGGTTCGCCGACAGCGTGAAGCGCCGCTACGACGCCTGCCGCGCCCGTTTGCCCTGACGCCTGCTTTTGCCTGTGGCGGGCGCTGGCGCCGTCGTCGAGACTGCGCCGATGGCAACGTCGCGTCGGCTTGTGCTGCTCTCTGCCGTCATCGTCTCGGTCTGCGCCGCGCTGTGGGTGCCGGGCTGCGCCACCGACGACCGGCGGACCCGCCGCGATCGCGAGCGCACCGAGCGCACCGAGCGCGACCAGCGCGACCAACCGGGCGACGCGAAGCCGACGGAACCAAAGCCGAAGCCGAAGCCGACGATGGATCCGGCGCGCACCATGACCGTGCACCTGCTCGACGTCGGCCAGGGTGCGGCCACCCTCATCGAGCTGCCGTGCGGCGCTCTGCTGGTCGACACCGGCGGCGAGGTGAACGAGCAGTTCGACAGCGTCGCCGCCCTGAAGAAGCAGCTCGATGAATTCTTTGCCCGCCGCACCGACCTCGACAAGACCATCGACCTGCTGGTGATCACCCACCCGCACCTCGATCACGTGAAGGGCATCCCGATGGTGCTCGACAGCTACACGGTGAAGAACGTCGTCGACAACGGCCAGATGGGCGACGACCTCGTCAAGACCGAGATGGCAGCCTTGCGCCGCCACACCGAGAGCAAGGGCATCGGCTACCGCGGCATCAAGAACGGCGACATCGTCAAGAAGAGTGGCCTCACCGACGACGTCATCGATCCCTTTCGCTGCGCCGAGATCGATCCCGTGGTTCGCGTGCTGTCGGGCAGCCTCGATCAAGACCCGGGTTGGGGCACCGACAACTACGGCCACCTGCACTTCGCCAACCAGAACAACAACTCCGTCGTCATCCGCGTCGACATCGGCAACGGCTCGCTGCTCATCACCGGCGACCTCGAAGAGCGGGCCATCAAGGGGCTCATCGCCCGCTACCAGGGCACGCGCTGGCTCGACGTCGACGTCTATGAGGCCGGCCACCACGGCTCGCACAACGGCACCACCCGCGAGCTGATGAAGTCGATGTCGCCGCTGGTGGCCCTCATCGCCATGGGTCCCTCGTCGCGCCAACAGAGCTGGACCGCCTGGGCCTACGGCCACCCGCGCGAAAAGACCGTCGAGCTCCTCGAAGAAGTCGGCCTGAGCCGCCCGACCACCCACGTCCCGGTCGGCACCGGCATGAAGCGCTTCTCCGACCACGCCCTCGACCGCGCCGTCTACGGCACCGGCTGGGACGGCCCCGTCGTCGTCGACCTCAACGTCGACGGCGAGGTCGTGGTCCGTTGATCAGTGATCGCGCAGGCAGCGCTGTCGGCGACCACCACGTGACGGCGTCGTTGTGCGGCTCGCTGCGCGCCCGCGTCGCCCTGGTCGGCTTCGTCGTTGCCTGTTGCACAGCTTGTCTTGCCGCCGGTCGCAGCGCCTCGACCGCGCCGGCGCGATCGGCGTCGGCGTCAGCGCCGGTGCCAGCGACGACGACGCCGTGGGCGACGCTGCACGTCGACGGACGCCTGCTGCGCGACCCCTGCGGCGAGGTCGTGGTCTTGCGCGGTGTGAACCACCCCACGCTCTACGTCGACCGCAGCGGTCGCGCCCTGCCCGAGATCGCCACCACCGGCGCCAATGCCGTGCGGCTGTTCTGGGCCGCGACCCACGGCGTGCCCATCGTCGAAGCCGAGCCCGCCATCGCCGCCGCCGTCGACGTCGGCCTGTGGCCCATGCTCGAGATGCACGACTCGACCAGCACCTGGCAGCTTGCGCCCATCGTCGACTACTGGACGAGCCCCGAGGCCGTGGCCCTCATCGCCCGCCACGAGCGGCACCTGCTGGTGAACCTGGCCAACGAAGCGAGCGTCCCGTTTTCAGGCCAGCAGGGCGACGACGTCTTTGAAGCCGACGTCATCGACGCGATCGTGCGCCTGCGGTCCGCCGGCATTCGCGTGCCCATCGTCATCGACGGCACGAGCTCGGGCAGAAACCACCAGGTGCTGTTCGCGCGCGGCCCGGCGATCATCGCCGGTGATCCGCTGCACAACGTGCTGTTCTCGGTGCACTGGTACGACGATGACGCCCACGGTGGCGGCGCCAGCGACGTCAGCCGCGTGCTGCAAGACAGCGTGGCCCGCGGCCTGCCCCTCATCGTTGGCGAGTTCGCCAACCGCAGCCTGCCGCGCGGCGCGCCGCCGACCTGCGGGCCGCTGATTCCCTGGCAGCACCTCATCGGCGAGGCCGAGCGCCTGCAAGTCGGCTGGCTGGCCTGGTCATGGGGCGACGACGACGAAGACACCGTGTGGAACACGGACTGCGCCGACTTCGACATGACCCGCACCTTTGCCGCGAGCACGCTGTCGGGCTGGGCCCGGGCCGTGGCCATCGACGACGTCGCCAGCATCAAGAACACCAGCCGCCGCTCGGCCTTCTTGCGGACCGGCGCCTGCGCGCCCTGAGCGCCCACCCACCGGTCCACCGCTCAGGGTGACAACGGCGGCGCGGGCTTGAGGTCGACGACGGTGGCGCCGCGGCCGCCGGCGTCGGGGTCGGCGAGGCGATAGGCGACGACGAGGGGCGAGCGCTTCAGCAGGGCGTGCACCGAGCGCTGCACGGCGCCGATGCCGCGGCCGTGGATCAAGCGCACGGCGAGGATCCCCTTTTCCTGACAGGCGGCGAGCCAGTCGGGCACCAGGGTGCCGAGGTCCTTGGGGCTGAAGTGGTGCAGGTCGAGGACGCCGTCGATGGCGATGACGACCGGCGTCGCCGGATCGGGATCGGGATCGGGATCATGCGCCATCATTTTTCTTCTATCTTTCATGCGCAGCTCTCGACGCCTTTCAGTGGTTGCTGATCGTGACAAATCTGGCATTCAACCGACCTCTCGAGGCGACGTGATTGCCAGACAACACCCAGTCAACGAACCCCAGCGACACGTCAGCGACACCTCAGCGGCGCCGCGCGCGCTCTTCCTTTTCGGCCTTTTCCCGGGCCCGCTTCTGGGCAGCGGCTTCGGCTTCGGCGGCGGCGCGGGCGGCGGCGGCGGC
>JBKJNL010000377.1:0-4073 GCA_046593615.1 Myxococcota bacterium
CTCGAGGGGGCGAAAGAAGCCGTCGAGCTCGACGAGCTTGATGCGGGCCTTATCGGCGGACTCTTCATCGTTGGCGTCGGCCACGACGGCGTCGGCGAGCGCGTCGATCGCAAAGGCCTCGTGACCGACCGAGGCCGCGAGCACCTGGCGCATGGCGGTGTCGATGTCGGAGATGACGACGCTCATCTCTGCGTCGTTGAGCACGTCGATGGTCTCGACTTTGTCGGTCGCCAGCTTCTGGGCGAGCGTGCAGCTGCCGTCGACGAGCTTCTGGAAGATCGCGGCCTCAAAGGCGGTGTCGTTGTTGGCGTCGCGGTTCTTGGCCACGTTGGCGAAGCCCTGCACGCCATCGAGCGCGTTGTCTTTGCGCGAGCCGTAGTAGCCAAAAGCCTCGTCCCACTTGGCGGCCTGGCCCTGCACCAGCTCGTGGAACACCGACAGGAAGTAGAACTCGGTCAGCGCCTTGTTGATGGTCTCGGCGGCGATGGCGATGTCGGTGGCGTCGGTGGCGGCGGCGCCGGCGTCGAGGGCGGCGACGATGCGGGCATCGATGGCGGCGCCAACGACGGGGCGGCCGTCGATGTGGTCGTCGGTGCGGCCCTGCACCTTGGCCTGCAGGTCGGCGGAGCCGGCGTAGATCGCGCGGGCGCCGGCGAAGTTGGCGGCGGCCAGCGAGCTGTCTTCGATGGCGCCGTCGAGCAGCGCGGCGATCTGGGCCTGGGCGCCGACCCGCGCGTCCTGCTCGGCGTGGTTGGCGACGTCAAACGCGGTGTAGCCGGCGCCGAGGCATTGGGCGGGGTCGGCGTTGTCGTCGGGGATCACGTTGTTCTGGGGACAGCCGGCGGCGCTGACGGTGGCGACGGCAAGCAGAGCGGAGAACACCAGGGGCGAGCGCATCGATGGCTCCATGTTGAAGTTGATAACGATTATCGCTATCAGAAATACCCGGCCCCGCGGCGCGCTGCAAGCGCCAAGTCGCCGACGCAACACGATCCGCTGAGTCGCCGCGGGCGCGCGTGACGCAGCCGCATCACCGTGACGTCGTCGCCGTTGGTCGCTGTCGTGGCCCGCGGTCTGTGTATCGTCCGCCCGATGAGCATCGGGGACCCAGAGGCGACAACGGCGCCGCCGACTCCGACGAACGAGGCGCCCTCGACCCTTGCGACCGCGCAGGTGGGGCGCTTCGAGGCCGCGCGCCTGGCGCGGCTGCTGCTGCGGCCCGCCGAGCTGTTCGTGAAGGTCGCCGCCCAGGGCGGCGTGCTGCTGGTGCTGGCCCTCGTCGCCGGCATGGTCTGGAAGAACAGCGCCGCCGGCGACGCCTACGACCGCTTGTGGCAGCTGCCGGTGACCGTCGCGCTGGGCGCCGCCCACCTCGAGCTCACGGTGCTCGGCGTCATCAACGACGTGTTGATGGCGGTGTTCTTCCTGGTGGTCGGCGCCGAGATCAAGCACGAGCTCGTCGTCGGCGAGCTGCGCGGCCTGCGGCGGGCGGCGGTGCCGGCGCTGGCGGCGGTGGGAGGCATGCTCGTCCCCGCTGCGCTCTATGTGCTCATCGCCAGCGAGCACAAGAACGGCTTCGGCACCCCGATGGCGACGGACATCGCCTTTGCGCTGGCGGCCATCCGCGCCCTCGGCACGCGGGTGCCGACCTTCGTGGTCAAGGTGCTGGTCGGGCTGGCGATCATCGACGACCTCGGCGCCATCGTCGTCATTGCCGTCTTCTACGGCGGCGACCTCGATGTCACCTCGTTGTCGGTGGGCCTCGGCTGCGCCGCAGTGCTCGTGGTGATGAACCTCGCCGGCGTCTGGCGCGTCGTGCCCTACCTCATCGTCGGTGTGCCCTTGTGGCTGGCGCTGCACCACGGCGGCGTGCACCCGACCATCGCCGGCGTCGTCGTCGGCTTGTGCATCCCGGCCCGCGTTGCTCGTGCAAGAGGCGCTCGTGGCGCGGCGCAGCCCGGCGAGGACGGCGACGACGGCGCCGTCGACGAGGTCGAAGCCGAGGCCCGCGTGCTCCGCTCCAGGGCCGCTCGGGCCCAGGCCCTGGTCGCGCTGGGTACGCCCGAGGCGCTCGCGGGCCTCGAGCGCTGGCTTGAGCAGAACCGCGCGCCCCTCGAGCGGCTCGTCACGGCGCTGTCGCCGTGGATCCACTGGATCGTGCTGCCGCTGTTCGCCCTCGCCAACGGCGGCGTGGCCCTCGGCGGCTTGTCGGCGTCGACGCTGGTGGCGCCGGTGTCCCTCGGGATCGTCGTCGGCTTGTTCGTCGGCAAGCAGCTGGGCATCTTCTTGACGGTGATGGGCTGCGTAAAGGTCGGGCTGTTGCCGCTGCCCGAGGGCGTGCGCCCCGGGCACGTGTGGGGCATGTCGATCCTCGGCGGCGTCGGCTTCACCATGTCGCTCTTCGTGGCCGGCCTCGCCTTTGCCGAAGGCTCGGCGCTGCACAACGAAGCAAAGGCCGGCATCTTGCTGGGCTCGACGCTGTCGGTCGTCGCCGGGGTGATCGTGCTGCGCCTGATGCCCGCGGCAGCCCCCGTGCGGCTGCCGGCATGATCGCCGCCGTCGCGCTCGTCGTCGCCATCGCCGTGGGCGCCGCCGGCGTCGTCCCGGTCGCCGCTCCCGCCGGCGCTCTCGCCGGCGCTCGCGCAGACGGTCGCGCAGACAATGGCGACCGCGGGCTGGCTGGCCGGCGCGTCATCGTCGTCCCCGCCGCCGACGACGCGTTGGCCCAGGCCGAGGCGGTGACGGCGGCGCTGCAGGCCCGCGGCCTCGTGCCGGTGGCGGCCGACGCGCGCGCCGGCGTCGATGGGGTCGTCGCCGACGTCGACGTGGGCGACCGCGAGCGCGCCCGCACGCTGCTGCAAGAGGCGCGGGCCCGCTTTCGCGACCTCGACGTCGAAGCCGCCGACCGCGCGCTCGACGCCACCCTCGCCGAGCTGCTGCGCCTCGAACGGCCTGAAGACCAGCGCGAGCTGTTCGTCGACGCGCTGCTGCTGCGGGCCATGGTGCGCATGACGGCCGACGCCGCGGTCGTCGCCGGCGCGCCCGCGCTTCGTGCATTGCGCCTGGCCGCGCGCCTCGAGCCATCACGCGTCGAGCTCGACCCCGGCCTGCACGCGCCCCGCCTCGTCGGCGCCTGGCAGCAGGCCCGCCAGCAAAACGCTGCCGCCGCCGCCGCCTTTGTCGTGGTCGCGCCACGGGTGCTCGGCGTGGTCGCCGCTCCCGAGGTCCTCGTCGACGGCGTGCTGCGCGTCGCCGAAGGCGGGCTGTTGTCTCTGCCCGAAGGACCGCACCTGATCACGCTGCGCGCCCTCGGCGCCGGCAGCGTCAGCCGCATCGTCGACGTCGTCGGGCGTCAGACCCCGCCGCAGAACGACATCCTGGCCCCGGCCGGCCTCGCCGCCCGCCGCCACGCCGCGGCGCTGCGCGTGCGCGACGGCGACGCTGGGGCCTTTGCCGATTTGCAGGCCCTGGTCGATGCCGACGTCGTCGTCGCCCTGTCGTCGGGCGGGCGCCCGCGCGCGTGGGCCGGCGGTGACGTCGTCGATGTCGTCGGCGATCCGCGCGACGTGGCCGCCTTTGCCGCCGCCGTGCTGCGCGCGCTGTCGGCGTCGGGCCCGCGCGCCCCGGTCGACTCGCCCGAGCCCGAGCCCGAGCTGCCGCCGTGGGTCGGCGTGGTCAGCGTGGGCCTGCCCGTCGTCGTCGTCGGCGCCGTGGGCGTGCTCGTCTACAACGTGTTCCCGGGGCCGGAGATCGACGAGCCGGCGCTGCCGGTCAAGGTCACCTGCTGCCGCTTGTGACCGTGGCCGGCTGAGCCGCGCGCGCTCGTCAGCGCGTCACGGATGCTGCAGCTTCACCAGCGGCGCGCCATCGCGCACGACGTCGCCGGGCCGCACCAGCACCTCGAGCACGGTCCCGGATTTTCCGGCTTTTTGCGTCTGCGGGCGCAGGCGGGCTTCGAGCTTCTTGATCTCGACGCGCACGGCCTCGAGGTCGGCGCGGGCCGATGGCACCTTGGCGGCGGCGGCGGCGAAGTCCCGCTCTTCGGCGCGCAGGCTCTCGAGCTTGCGGCGCAG
>JBKJNL010000391.1:0-12844 GCA_046593615.1 Myxococcota bacterium
GTCGCTCGAGACCACGCTCGAAGTCGTCGAAGGCATGCAGTTCGACGACTTCGAGCGTGGTCTCGAGCGACTTCGCCTCTTCGACGGTGATGACGCCTTCTTTGCCGACCTGCTCCATGGCCTCGGCGATGATCTCGCCGATGGTCTCGTCGCCGTTGGCGGAGATGGTGCCGACCTGCGCGATCTCGGCCTTGCCCTTGGTGGCCTTGGTCATCGCCTTGAGGTTCTTGACGACCTCGATGACGGCCTTGTCGATGCCACGCTTGATGTCCATCGGGTTGTGGCCGGCGGCCACGAGCTTGATGCCTTCGTTGTAGATGGACTGCGCGAGCACCGTCGCCGTCGTCGTGCCGTCGCCGGCCTTGTCGGAGGTCTTGGAAGCGACTTCCTTGACCATCTGGGCGCCCATGTTCTCGAACTTGTTCGAGAGCTCGATCTCCTTGGCGACGGTGACGCCGTCCTTGGTGACCGTGGGGCTGCCGTAGGACTTGTTGATGATGACGTTTCGGCCCTTGGGACCGAGCGTGACCTTCACGGCGTTGGCGAGGGTGTTCACGCCGCGGGCGATCTCGTTGCGGGCGTTCTGGCTGTAGTGGATTTCTTTGGCGGACATGGTGGGCTCCTGGAAAGGGAAAGGCGGAACGGGGTCACCGACGACGTCGTCTTGGGGTCATGCCGTCATGCGGTTTGGAACGTGCGAGGGAACCGGGTGGGCGACGGCCGGGGGCGCGTCGCTCGGCAGCTCACTCGAAGACGGCGAGGACTTCGTCTTCGCGCAGGATGATGTGCTCGACGCCCTGGAGAGTGATCTCGTTGCCGGCGTACTTGCGGAAGTAGATGCGGTCGCCTTCTTTGACGTCGAGCTTCTTGACCTTGCCGTTCTCGAGGTGCTTGCCTTCGCCGACGGCCACCACGACGCCCTCCTGGGGCTTCTCTTTGGCGTTGTCAGGGATGAAGAGGCCGCCAGCGGTCTTGGTCTCGCCTTCGGTGCGCTTGATCAGGACGCGGTCGTTCAGAGGACGGAACTTCATGGGAGGGCTCCAGACTGGGGGGTCAGCAAGTGTTGGCACTCGCATGCTTCGAGTGCCAACCGCTTATAGCCGTGCACCGCCGGGCGACAAGGCTGATCCATAACCTGTTGCAAACGCTCGACTTTCCCGGATCGGGCCAGACCGGGGCCGAGCCGGGCACCGACCGGCGCGCGAAAGCGCCGGCCTCCGGCGTCAGGCCGATGGGGAAATCGGCCGGCACAACCGACACTGCAGGGGCTCACCGGGCATACGGTGGCAGTCCCCGGAGGACGCATGCTCTCGCTCACCAGGAATCTTGCCGCCGTCATCGCCGCTCTCGCGCTGGCCGCTTGCCCCGAAGAGACGGCACCGCCAGACACCCGGCCAGAGCCGAGCGCCGACGATCTCGACGGCGACGGTCAGTCCAACGACGAAGACGGCGACGTTGACGGCGACGGCAACCCCAACGCCGTCGATCTCGACATCGATGGCGACCGCATCCCCAACGAGATCGACACCGACGCCGATGGTGACGGCGTCCTCGACGTCGACGACGACAGCCCGTTCGGCGCGAACCCCGACGACATCGACGGCCCCTTCGCCGACCCCGACGACGACGGCCTCCCCAACATCAGCGATCCCGACGACAACAACGACGACATCCCCGACGGCGTGTTCGGCATCGGCTCCTGCGACGGCGTGAACCCCGGCGCCGACGAAGCCCACGACTGCGACGGCTTCTGCATCAGCCTCGAGGGCGCCGTGACCCCGTGCGACGACGGCGTCCCCGGCGTCCCCGTCACGCCCGGCCAGGGCTCGCCCGACAACGACGGCGACGGCCTGCCCAACTCCGTCGACCCCGACGATGACAACGACGGCATCCCCGACGGCAACGACGGCAACAACAACGGCAACGACCCGTGCGTCGGCCTCGAAGGCCCGGCCCCGGCGATCTGCACCGACGAGCCCGGCGAAGGTGAAGGCGAGCCCAACGAAGGCGAAGGCGAGGGCCCCCCGCCACCCAACTGCACCGTGCAGACCTTCGACCCCGCCGACCCCGTGCCGCCGCGCATGCTGCTCGTCGTCGACAAGTCGGGCTCGATGAACGAGGACGCCGCCGGCTTCGGCGACTCCAAGTGGTTCGCCACCGTGGGCGCCCTCGACGACGTCACCCACACGCTGCAAGACCGCGTCGAGTTCGGCCTCGTCATGTACCCCGAAGGCGGCGGTGAGCAGGACCAGTGCAGCGCCGAGGCCGGCCTCGACCAGCCCGTCCTCTTGAACAACGCCGACGCCATCGTCGGCTCGCTCGACCCGTTCAACGGCGCCACCATCGCCGCCGGCGGCACGCCCACCGCCAACGCCCTGCTCGCGGCCCGCGGCGCGCTCAACGCCCTGCCCGCCGAGGGCGGACAGCGCGCCATCATCCTGGCCACCGACGGCGGCCCCAACTGCAACGGCTCGCTCGACGGCCAGACCTGCCGTTGCGTGTCGACGCCTGACCAGTGCGCGGTCTTTGCCGAGAACTGCCTCGACGACGCCAACGCCATTGCCGCTGCCAACGCGCTCAACCAGAGCGGCTTCCCGGTCTTCGTGCTCGGCATCGACGGCGCGCTGAGCTTCGGCGACGTGCTCACCGGCCTGGCCCGCGCCGGCGGGACCAACGACTTCTTCAGCATCGGCTCGTCCGACGCCCTGGCGGCGACCATCGAAGACATCACCGACCGCGTCGCCGCCTGCCGCTTCGACCTGCCCGGTGCCCCCAACGCCGACAACGTCACTGTCCGCGTCGACGGCGTGGTGGTCGGCCGCGACACCGGCCGGCAGAATGGATGGGACCTCATCGACGTCAACACCGTCGAGCTCTTCGGCAGCGCCTGCGACGCTGCCAGCCAGGCAACCCAGAATGTCGAAGTCGAAACCTGCTTCTGATGTGTCCGTGAGGTCGTCGTCGATTGGCCCGACGACTGGCTCGATGGCGATGTCGCTGGCGATGGCGATGTTGACAGTGCCGAGCACGAGAAGAGCGTCCGCCCCGCGGGCGCTCTTCTCTTTTCTGTTCCCGGTTGGCCTCGCGGTCGTCGCCGCTGGCAGCAACGGTGCGCTGGCCCAGGGCGCCGCGCCCGCGCTGTCGGACCCCCAAAAGGTCGTCGTCATCGTCGACGACGCCGGCGACGTCGGCATCATGATCTCGAACGCCCAGCTGTCCCACGAGATGGTGGTGAATGCGTTGCGCAAGCGCCTCGGCCGCGACGCCGTTGCCTACGAAGGCCAACGCAAGAACGCCGAGACCATGAAGCGAATGCTCGGCAGCAACGCCGAGACGACGATGCAAGACACCCAGCTCGCCTGGTTCGATCAGGCGCTCAAAGCAGCGCCTTGGCGCGTGCGCGTCCGTTTCGGCACCAAGAAGGGCGAGCACTTCGTCGTCGCCACCTGCCGCAAGGCCGGCGAGAAGACCGACCTCGACACCAGGACAGGCACCGGCAAGAATTTCGCGGCTGCAAAGGATGCGCTTTCGCCGCAGCTCGACGCGTTCTGCCCGGTGCTGCCGACGCCCGCCGTGGCGTTGCCAATCGAAGGCGCGAGCCCGTCTACAACACCATCGGGATCACCGTCGGCCGGAGCCGATGAGACGCCGCCCGGGATGCAAAAGAAGAAGAAGCCAAAGGCGTGGACGCCTCCGCCACGCCGCGATTAGCGTGTCGCCATGTCTGATGCGCCGCTGCCATCGGTGAAGCTGCCCGCGCCCTTCGGCAAGTACCTGCTGTCCGAGCTCATCGCCGTCGGCGGCATGGCCGAGGTGTATCGGGCCAAGATCTTTGGCGCTCAGGGCTTCGAGAAGGAGATGGTCGTCAAGCGCATCTTGCCGAAGTATGCGAAGAATCCTTCATTCGTGCAGATGTTGATCGATGAAGCCAAGATTGCTGTATCTTTGAGCCACGGCAACATCGTGCCGATTTATGAGCTCGGCGAGCTCGACGGCAGCTACTACATCGCGATGGAATTCGTCGAAGGCCGCACGGTGCTCGACGTCCTGCGCGACGCCCACAGCAAGCGCGTGCCGATCTCGTGGGCCCACTGCCTCGGCGTCGCGGCCGAGGTGGCCAAGGGCCTCGCCTACGCACACGGCCGCACCGACCCGACGACAGGCCGACCACTCGGCCTCGTCCACCGCGACATCAACCCGCGCAACATCGTCATCACCCGCGGCGGCGAGGTGAAGATCCTCGACTTCGGCATCGCCCGCGCCTCGACCAAGCGCCACCAGACCGCGTCGGGCGTCATCAAGGGCACACCGGGCTACATGTCGCCTGAACAGATGTATGGTCAATCGATCGACCATCGCTCCGATCTTTATTGCGTCGGCATCATGGTTTTCGAGCTCCTGACGCTGCGTCGATTGTTCCCGGTGTGGGACGTCGCCGAGATGCGCCTGGTGTTCGAGGCCGGTCCGGTGCCGGCGCCGTCGACGTTGAACCCCGCCCTCTCCAAGGAGGTCGACGACGTCGTCATGAAGGCCCTGGCCACCAGGGTCGCCGACCGCTGGCAGAACGCGGGCGACTTCGAAGAAGCCCTGCGCACGGCCATGGCCAAGAGCGGCGTCGCCGTCACCGGCTCAGGCCTCGCGCGCGCGGTGCAAGCCATCGACGACGCACCAGGCCCGCGCGCACCCAAGACGCAGCCCCACGGCGGCGGCGGCACGGCGGCCGAGACCCCGCGCTCGACCGCGAACGCCGCGGCGCAGTCATCGTCGTTGGCGTCATCGTCGTTGGCGTCATCGTCGTTGGCGGCGTCGTTGGCGGCGACGTCAAAGACCCAGCAGCAGCAGCAGGGCGGTCCGCGCACGCAGCCCATGCCGATGCCCCACGCTGCCCCCGCCGTCGTCGACGCCGACCACAGCTTCGTGATTTCGCTCGCCGGGCCCGCGCCGCAGCCGCTGGCGCCGCTGCCGTCGTTGCCGGCGACGTCGGCCAAAGAGATGGCCGCCCATCCGCGCACCCAGGTGCTGGCCAAGAACGACACTCTCGGCTGGTCGGGCAACGTCGGCGACGACGCCGAGCTGCTGGCCATCGCCCGGGCCATCGGGTCGGCGCCCGGTCAGGGCAAGCGCACCCTGGCCGTCGCCGCCGGCCTCGCCGTTGTAACCGCCGTCGCGCTGCTGGCCGGCTTCGGTCCGGAGATCGCGACCACGGTGAAGCGCGCCGTCGCCAACCAGCAGCAGGAGGTCGGCGTCATCGTCGTCAAGCTGCGGCCGGCTCCCGAAGACGTCGTGCTCGACGGCAAGAGCCGCGGCGCCGGCAACAAGAAGATCACGAACGTCGACGTCGGCGCCCCACACCGCCTCGTCGTCAAACCGCGCGGCATGGACCCCATCGTCCAGGAGCTGACCCGGGCCGACTTCGCCCCCGCCGACGACGGCGCGCCGACCTTCATGATGGAAAAAGACTTCAGCCCAAAGGTGCCCGACCTGCAGCTGCCGACCTCGCCGAAGTAGCCAAGCTCACGATCTGCTCACCAGCCGAGCAGGTGGCTCGCGAGCGTCCAGCTGCCGATGCCGATGAGCACGAGGCCGCCAAAGACCTCCATCTTCTTGCCAAAGGCAGCCCCCAGCCGGCGGCCGGCGACGACGGCGGCGGCGCACAAGATGGCGGTGACGACGCCGATCGTGACCGCTGAGAGCAAGAGCGGCGCGCCGATGAGGGGCAGCGTCACGCCGACCGCAAAGGCGTCGACGCTGGTGGCGAAACCGAGGAACAGCAGGCGGGCGGGGGCGAACGCGCCCGCGGCTTTTTCGTCGTCGTCGTCGTCGTTCTTGAACGCTTCTCGCAAGGCGATGGCGCCGAGGGTCGCAAGCACGACAAAGACGATCCAGTGATCCCAGGCGACGACCTGCGGCCCGACGACGCTGCCGAGGGCGTAGCCGGCCACCGGCATCAGGCCCTGGAAGCCGCCAAAGACGACGGCCGCAGCGACGACGTGGCGGGCCTTGAGCACCGGCACCGCGACCCCCGCGGCGGCGGCCACGGCGACGGCGTCCATGGCCTCGCCGAGCGCCAACAAGAGGATCCCGAAGAAGCCCACTACTCCGCCGGCAAGGCTTCCGCCGTCGGCGAGGCCTCGGCCTGCTTCTTTGGCGCGCCGATCAAGCGGTCGGCGAGCAGCTCCGCGACGTCGCGCACCTTGATCTTCTCCTCGACCTCTTTGCTCTTGGTGCCATCGATGAGCATCGATTTGCAGAAGGGACAGCCGACCGCGATCGTCGTCGCGCCCGTCGCCATGGCCTGCTCGGTGCGCGCGACGTTCACGCGCTCGCCGATGTGCTCTTCCATGAACATGCGACCGCCGCCGGCGCCGCAGCAGAAGCTGGACTCCTTGCTGCGCTCCATCTCTTTGATCTTCGACTTGTTGCCGATTCCATAGAGAATCTCTCGCGGCGCGTCGTACTCTTTATTGTATCGGCCGAGATAGCACGGGTCGTGGAACGTGACGTGCTCTTCGAGCTGGTTCTTGGTGTCGAACGGGATGCGGTTGTCCTTCATCAGCTCGGCGAGCAGCTCGGTGTGGTGCTGCACCGAGAAGTCGACACCGAACTCGCCGTACTCGTTCTTCAAAGAGTTGAAGCAGTGGGGGCACGTCGTGAAGATCTTCTTGAATTTGTACTGCTTGAGAACTTCGATGTTCTCTTGCGCCAGCTGGTTGAACAGCGCCTCGTTGCCCATGCGGCGGGCCGGGTCGCCCGTGCACTTTTCTTCGCAGCCGAGCACGGCGTAGTCGACCTTGGCGGCCTTGAGGATGCGCACCAGCGCCTGCTGCACCTTCTTGGCGTTGTCGTCGGTGCTGCCGGCGCAGCCGACCCAGAACAGGTACTCGACCTCGTGGTCGGGCTTCCCCTGCTCTTGTGCAGCAGCGACCAGCTCGGCGAGCACCGGCACGTCGAGCCCTTCGGCCCAATCCATGCGCTTGTCTTGCCCGATGCCCCACGGGTTTCCGCGGCGCTCAAGGTTCTTCATGGTGTTGGCGATCTCGGGAGACATGTCGCTCTCCATCATCACCAGCGCCTGGCGAATGCCGATGAGCGCCCCGGGGACGGAGTCGATGAGCACCGGGCAGGCTTCAACGCAGGCGCCGCAGGTGGTGCAGGCCCAGGCTTCGTCGACGTGGATCTGGCCGTCGACCTGCAGGTACTGGCCGTCGAACGGCCGGGTCTGCAGCGGGTCGCTGTGGTCGACCTCGGCCTTGCTGACGAGCGGATAGAGGTCGAGGGCGGCTTCGAGGTCTTTGTTGGCTTCGATGGGTCGCCCCATCAGGTCGCGCACGTCAAGCAGCGTCGGCCCGTTCTTCTTCAGCAGGTTCACCTTGAGGTCGTGCAGGACCTTCTTGGGCTTCAGCGGCTTGTGCGTGAGGTGTGCCGGGCAGACGTTGTTGCAGCGGCCACACTCGGTGCAGGCGAAGCCGTCGAGCAGCGTCTTCCACGGCAGCTCGGTGATCTTGTCGATGCCGTACTTCTCGGCGGTCTCGAAGTTGATCTTCGGCGGCAGGCCCATGGCGCGGGTGCGCTCTTGCGGTGGCTTCTGGCGTTCGTCGGCGACGACGGGGGCCTGGCGCCAGGCGTAGGGGCCCTTCTGAAAGAAGAACGTGTTCGGTCCGGCAAAGACCAGGTGCATGTGCTTCGACAGCGGGATGTAGCAGCCGAACATCAAGAACGTGACGACGTGGGCCCACCAGAAAAAGAAGTTCAGCGTCGCGACGCTCATCGGCGTGGCGACATGCGCCCACGGCCAGGCGGCGATGGAGGTGAACGGCTGCGACCAGTCGAAGTGGGAGACGAAGCCGTCGTGCATCATCTTGCTCGAGCCGCTGAGCAAGAAGAACGTGAGATACAAGAAGCCAATGAAGTAGAGGATGATTTCAGCGTCGGCCGAGCGCGGCATGAGCCGCGGGACGCTGCCGCTCCAGCGGCGGCCCAAGGCGACAACGACGGCGACCAGGATCAGGAACGCCATCACGTCCTGGGTGAGGTGGTAGGCGCGGATCAGCGGGTGCGTGTGGCTGAGCCCGGGGAGCTTCTCATACAAGAAAGGCTCACCACCAAGGGCTTTCATGAAATAGGTGAGACCCTCGATCACGATCTCGGTGTGGCCGATGCCGAGGATGAAGAAGCCGTAGATAAACGCGATGTGCAGCAGGCCCGAGGTGCGATCCTCGAGGGTCTTTTTGTGACCGAACACGATCTGGATGACCATGTTGATGCGGCTGCCGACGTGGTCCGCGTGCCGCTCGTCGCGAACGCCGGTGTTGATCATCGCGGCGATGCGACCGAGCGCAAAGAACATGAAGGTAAAGGCCGCGCCAACGACGCCGACGGTGACCAGCGAAAACAGAATCGGGAAGATCACGGTCGCTCCTGCAGTTCGTGCGCAGCCGCTTCGGCGGAGTGCGCCAGAAACAATTGACTCGAGAGTCAAGCCTGACGCGTCGGGTCATAGGCGCCGACGTCGTCGCTGGCAAGCGTCTGGCCGCTGCCTGTCGGGCGGCGGCGGCGGGTATTGCGCGGCTCGGCGACTCAGAACGGACGCCCAGGCAAGCGCCACTCGGCCGCGTCTACGCTGGCGGCCCACGAAAGGCCTCGCATGAATGGCAGCTCTGCTCTCCGTCTTCTGGTGCTCGCGCTCGTGGCCAGCCCCGCCGGCGCCGTCGGTGAGACGCACGTGTTCGCCCCGGTCCCAGCCCCCGGCTTCGCCGAAGGAATCGCGGTCCTGAAGGACACGGTCTTCGTCGGTACCGGCTACGGCGCGGTCCCAAACGCCGGACAAGAGGCGTCGAAGATCTTCCTCTTCGACCGGGACACCGGCGTACTGCTGCGGCAGATCGTCGTCACGGGCCAGGACCTGACCCAGCCGCACGGGCTAACCGGCTTGGCCTTTGATGGAAACGGCCGGCTCTACGCAGGCAGCGACGGCGGCGTCCTGCGCTTCACCAGCGTCCATGGCGTGTGGAGCCAACAGGTCTACGCCACGCTCCCCGATCTGGCGCCCTGCGCGATCTCCGCTCCTCCCTGCTCGCCGACGGTCTCTGATCGCGCCCCGCTGGCCAACGACCTCGTCTTCGATCGCGCCGGCAACCTCTACGTCACCGACTCGTGGCAGGCGACGATCTTCCGGATTCCTCCTGGTGGTGGGGCAGCGGAGGTCTGGTTCCAGAATGGCGACTTCGACCTGCTCTTCGGCATGAACGGAATCCGCATCAGCCCCGACGGCTCGCGCGTGTTCTTTTCGGTGACCGGTCCCGACAACGTGGCCGTCGGCGAGGTGGGCCGACCGTCGGGCATCTTCTCCGTGCCGCTCGTCGATCGCCCCCAACAGACCGACCTGGCGCTGTTCCACCGACTCGTCGCTCCTGAAGCACCCGACGGCATCGGCTTCGGCACGTCGGGCAAGCTCTACGTCTCGTCGATCGGCTCCAACACGATCTTCGTGCTGAACCCCGACGGCAGCGAAGCCACACGCTTCCCCGACCCGGTGGCAAACGCTGTCGATCCGACGCCGTATGACTTCCCGGCGACGTTCGCTTTCGTCGATCAGCGCCGGTCGATCCTGATCACCAACCACGTCTATTTCACCGGCCTGCTGCTGCGTGATCACAACACGGTCCTCGAGGCCTTTGTCGACGACACCGGCGCGCCGCTCAACCGCCCGAAGCTGCCGTGACCCGACGACGGCGCCGCGAGAGCTGCGCGAGCAACCGCTAAGCGACGCTCCACGTGCGGCCGGCGACGACGACGCGGTCGCCGGCCAGCAGCAGGGTCTCGTGGCGCAGGCTCTCGCCGTTGAGCTTTGCGCGCAGGTCGGCGTCGATGCGGATGTGGTCGTCCTTCAGCGTCAAGCGAAAGCCGACGGCAGCGTCGTCGAGCACGGGGTCAAAGGCGGCGAGGGTCAACTGTCGCGGCCGCAGCCGGGGGCGGAGCATGAGCCGCTGCGGGTTGCGTTCGACGTCGACGACGACACCAGCGAGGTCGATGGTGCCGACGATCGGCAGCCGTGCGGGTCCGTGGATGACGACGCCGTCGACGCGGGTGCCGCCGCTGGAGACGAGGTCTTTGACGACGAGGTCGGAGCGGCCGTCGTCGAGCTGCCAATCGATCTGTACGTGGCCGCGCGACACAAGCGGGCTGTCGATGCGCACCGCGCTCTCTTCACCGCGCCCGAGGATGAGCGGGAACCGGCCAAAGATGCGAACCACGTCGTCGCCAGACTGCAGGTCCAGGCGCCGCGGCGGCGGCAGGCGCGCCACGAACCCCTGCAGCACCTCGACGTAGACGTGGTTGTCCCAGAGCTTCACGGCCCGCTGCAGGGCCAACAGCGCTTCATCGCGCAGCCCCACGAGGAACAAGGCCTCGAAGCGCTCGAAGCTCAAGCGGGCGTCGAGCTTCGAGCCGCCCTCGGCAAAGGAGAGCTCGGCGTGGGCTTCTTCGAGGGCGTCGATGGCGCCGGCCTTGACGAAGAGCTCGGCGGCCTGGTGACGACGTCCGATCTTGGCGAACAGCGTGCCGGCGCGCTCGTCTTCGCCGGCGGCGATCAAGGCTCTGGCGCAGGCGGTGACGCGGTTCTCGAACAGCGTGAGGTCGAGGCCGGCTTCGGTGGCGAGGGCCACGAGCTCGCGGTGGAAGCCGAGCGCGACCTTTTTGTGATCGGGTCCCTTGGGGTCGAGCACCTTGAGCTTCTGCTCGAACGCATCGAGGCGCGCGGCGCCGCGCGGCAACGCGAGGATGTCGCGGACCGGGTCGACGACGAAGTGGTCGGGCGGCGGCGGCGGCTTCTTGCCGAACAGCCTCGCAAAGAAACCGGGCTTCGCGGGCGGCGGTGTCATGGCCGTGCCGCGGGCGGCGCCAAAGCCGCCAATGCTGAGGTCGTCGTCGTCGTCGTCGTCGTGAAAAAAGCTGGCACCGTCGCGGGGGTCGTCGGGCCCGTCGTTGGCAAGGACATCGCCTGTGAGGTTTCGCTCGTCACCGGTGGGCTGGTCGCCTGCGACGGCCTCGCCGGTCGCGCGTCGTTTGCGACGCCGCCACAGCCGCCGGCCAACGTGCCGTTCGCCCATCAGCGATAGATCTTCCGCAACTTCGCGACCAACTCGAAGTAGGTCTTCTTGTCGACTGGCTGATTGAGAATGTGGAAGTCTTTCTTTGACAGTCCAACGCAGGCGAAGCAGTAGGTGCAGTCGGCGCAGGAGTCGCAATTCTCAAGGTACTTCGAGCTCACGCAGCGTCGGGATTTGCCGCAGTACGCGCTCTGGTGGCAGCCCTCGCAGTCGGTGCAGTGCGTGCAGTTGCTGCACTGGTTGCAGCCCTTGCAATGCGTGCATCGATAGCACGATTCGCAGCCGACGCAGAACATACAACTGCTGCAGTAGCGGCAGTCTTTGAGCTCGAAGCCCTGGGGGTTGTCGGCGGCGCCCTGGTAGCCCGCCTTGAGCGCCGTAAAGGCCTTTTCAAACTCCCGCGCCTCGAGCGGAACGCCGGAGCGGTGCACGGCTCCCGCGGCCGTGGCGGCGACCACTGGAGGGAGACCCGGCGTCCCAGGACCCGTCGTCGTCATCAGAGCTCCAGCTGCAGCAGCGCGGTCAGGCGGAGGTTGTCGAGGTCGCGCACGCCGTCACCGAACTCGGTCAACACGGTGCCGTCGACGAACAGCGTGAGGGGCAGGCCTTCGGCCGGGATGTCCCAACGCACGCCGAGCGTGTTCTCGAGCAGCTGGTCGTCGGCGAACAGCGCGCTCGGGTCGTAGTAGCTGAAGCGGTACGCGGGCTGGATGCCGAACAGCGAGACGCCGAACGGCTCGTCGACGGTGAGCCAGGCGGTGGCGCCGAGGCCGGTGTCGACGGCGTCAGCGCCGCCGGCGGGGGCCAGCGTGTCGAAGCTGGTCTGCTTGTAGATGCCCTGCCCGGCCACGATGATGCCGAGCAGCTTCAGCTGCACGTCGGCGAACCCGAGGTTGTCGGTCTCGTTGAACAGGTTCGGCAGCGTGCCCGCCGTGCGCGGGTTGTGGCGGCCGCCGACGCCCACGCGGATGACGTCGTCATAGGCGACACCGATGCGGCCGTAGGCGGCGGGCAGCTTGTTGTCGTTGCCGAGGACGTTCTGTCCGTTGCCGTTGCCGACGCCGAGCAGGTACTCGAGCCCGATTGCACCGAAGCGGGCGTTCTCGGTCGAGCCCATGACGAGGCCCATCTGGCGCGACGGCGACAGGCCCTGCACCGCGAAGCCGTGGCCGGGGCGCACGCCCGACGTCGCCACCGAGCGGCGCGCGAAGGGCAGGCTGGCGATGGTGGTGCTGCCTTCGAGGTCCGAGGGCATGAACTGCTGGCCGGCGGAGATGAAGAACCAGTCCGACGGCAACCAGGCGACCCAGGCATCGCGGGCGGCGGCGCCGATGGTCTGCACGGGGTCGTTTTGGCCCGCGCCCGGCAGCTGCGTGACGACGTCAAGGATCAGGCGGAAGCGGAGGTCGTCCTTGAAGGCGCCGTCGAAGCCGACGCGGACCTGGTCGATGAAGAAACCATCGTTCTGACCGACGGTCAGGACCTGCGAGTCCTGCTGCACGAACTCGTAGCCGGTGCGCAGACGCAGGCGCGGCCAGATGGCGAACAGGTCGTTCTGCCAGCAGACCGCGGCGGTGGCGCGGCAGTCGGCGACCCCGTCACGGGGGCCTTCGAGCTGGGGACCGGCGGTGGGCGCGCGCAGCATGGCGGTCGGCGTCGACTCCGGCGCCACCGTCGTGTCCGGCGTCGGCGTGGTCCCCGGCGTCGTCGTCGGCGTCGGCGTCGTCGTCGTCGTC
>JBKJNL010000407.1:0-6480 GCA_046593615.1 Myxococcota bacterium
GTCGAGGTCTTCTTCGTCGGCGTGTTCCTGGTCGTGCTGTTCGCGGTGCTTCTTGCCGTGCTGTTCGCCGTGCTGTTCGCCGTGTTGTTCATCGTGTTGTTCAGCGATGCCGGGCGCGCGGTCAGGTCACGAAACGGCGCTGGGCGAGCAGCGGGGCCGGGTGATTTCGCGCGAGCGTCCATGAAGTCTCCGTGTTCGCGATCACCGGCCCGCGACGGCGCCGGAATGAAACCCGCCGGGTCGCGGGTGTCAAGCGAAGCAGAGGCGCTCTCTTGTCGCGCGACGAATTCGGGTCACGCGATTTGCGCATGACGATTCGCGGCGAGCGGCAGCGCAGACGACCCGATGACCCGATGACCCCGACGACGACGACGTTGGCAGACGTTGGCGTTGGAGATGACGTTGGCGCTGGCGTCGGCGATGACGTTGGCGATGACGTCGGCAATGACGTCGGCGATGGGCCGCAGCAAGGTTGACAGCCGCGAGGCGAGCGGCGAAGCGCGGGGGGAGGTTCCATGTTCGTCATTCGCGATGCCCGCATGGATGACCTGCCCGGTCTCAAGGCGCTCGCGGCCGTCCTCAACACGGTGAACCTGCCCAACGACGAAGGCGCGCTGCGCGAGCTGCTCGATCTGTCGGTGCGCAGCTTCACGGCGCGCGTGAAGAAGCCGCAAGAGCGCGAATACCTGTTCGTCATGGAAGACACGACGACGCAGAAGCTCGTCGGCACCAGTCAGATCATCGCCCAGCACGGGACCCGCGAGGCGCCGCACATCTACTTCGATGTGCTCGACGAAGAGCGCTACTCCGAGACCATCGATCGCCATTTCCGCCACAAGGTGCTGCGCATCGGCTTCGACCACGACGGCCCCACCGAGATCGGCGGGCTGGTGCTCGACCCGGCGCTGCGTCGGGCCCCGGGCAAGCTCGGCAAGCAGCTCTCGTTCGTCCGCTTCGTCTTCATGGGCATGCACCGCTCGTGGTTCCGCCCGACCATCATCGCCGAGCTGTTGCCGCCCCTCGTCGACGGCAACAAGTCTGTGCTGTGGGAGGCCCTGGGCCGCCGCTTCACCGGCCTCGACTACCTCGAGGCCGATCGCATCTCGAAGACGAACAAAGAGTTCATCAAGGGCTTGTTTCCGTCGGGCCTCATCTACGCGACGTTGATTGATCCCGCGGCCCAGCAGGTCATTGGTGAGGTCGGTCCGCAGACCGAAGGCGTCAAAAAGATGCTCACGGCCATCGGCTTCGCGCCGGTCGGACGCATCGATCCCTTCGACGGCGGCCCCCACTTCGAAGCCAACGCCGAAGACGTGTGGCCCCTGATGAAGACCCGCAGCGGCACCGCGCGCGTCATCGACGCCGCCGCCCTCGACGACGCGCCCGGCGAGAGCTGCGAAGGCCTCGTCAGCGTCGAGCGCAGCAAACCGACGCGCAAGTCAAAGGCAACGTCGGCGGCTCCGCTGTCGGCAGCGTCGACGGCGCCGCCCTCGGCGTTTCGCTGCGTGCAGACCCACTTCAAGGAAGTGGGCGACGTCATCGAGATCCCCGTCGAGAGCGCCGCCGCCCTGGAAATCGTCGACGGTGACGACGTCTGGGCCCTGGCGATCGCCCGCCACACCCGCCTCTGACGCGCGCGCCCGAACGACGTCTGACGGAACGGTCGGACGTGCAGGATCAGGAAAAAAAGGCGAACCGGTCGACCGTGCGGCAGAAAAATCGAACGCGGCGCTCGGCTCCTTCGTAAACGCGTGCGGGGCAATTCAGCCCAGAGAAAAGGACACCCCATGAAACGAACACCCCTGAGGGGCTTGCTGGTCATCGTCGGCGCGTTGTCGCTGTCGGCCTGCAGCTGCGGCGGAGAACCTGGAACCAACGGCACCGACGGCACCGACGGCGCCAACGGCGCTGACGGCGCTGACGGCGCTGATGGCACCGACGGCGCGCCTGGCACGCCGGGCGCTGACGGCGCCGACGGCGACGTCTCGCTCGTCGACGTTGTTGAGCTCGCGCCCGGTGCCGACTGCGCGCTCGGTGGCGTGCGCATCACCGCCGGCCTCGACCTCGACGGCGACGGCGTGCTGCAGACCGCCGAGATCACCGACGACGAAGTGGTCTGCAACCAGACCGCGAACTTCAACGAAGCCGACGTCGGCGTCATCGACAACGATGGCGACGTGACCGAGCTCGACGGCACCAACTCGATCACCGGTGACTTCACCGCTGACGCGGGCGGCGCCACGACCATCGATGTGGCCACACTGACCACGATCGGCGGCTCGGTGAACATCGAAGGCAACGCCGGCCTCACCGAGGTCTCGCTGCCGAACCTCGAGACCGTCGGCGGCGACTTCAACATCGACGACAACGCGGCCCTCACCGACATCAACCTCGCCAACCTCGAATCCGTGGGCGGCGACTTCAACATCGGCGCCAACAGCACGACGTTGAACTCGGTGAACTTCAGCTCCCTCGACAGCGTCGGCGGCAGCTTCTTCTTCGAGACCGGCGCCACCACCTCGGGCACCACCCTCGTGCGCGTGCCCTCGAATGTTGGCGGCGACGTCATCATCTCCGGCAACGGCGGCGTGACGACCGTGGTGTTCGACAACACCGTCATCGCTGGCGACCTGGCCATCGACGCCACCGACCTGACGTCCCTCACGGTCATCGGCGACGTCATCGTCGGCGGCGACGTGACCATCACCGGCAACACCGACCTGCTGCAGGCCGACGTCGATGCTTTCATCGACGCCATCACGGTCAGCGGCACCGTCACCACCAACACCAACGGTTGAACAGGACTATTTCATGAAAAAAATGACAACGAACATCCTCAAGACATCAGCACTCGCATTGCTTGCTTCGGGCACCGCCCTGGCGAGCTCACACCGTGAAGCCCCGTTGATCACGGAAGACCCCACGGTCGACAGCACCGACGTCTACGCGTTCCGTTCGCCCGACGTGGCCAACACCGTGACGCTGATCGCCAACTACATCCCGTTCGAAGAGCCCGCCGGCCCGCCGAACTATTACTTCTTTTCCGACTCGGCCCTGTACGAAATCAAGGTCGATAATACCGGCGACGCTGTCGAAGACATCAGCTTCCAGTTCCGCTTCAGGAACGTCGTCCGCAACACCGGCACGTTCCTCTACAACACCGGCCTGCTGAACACGAAGGACGACGCCGACCGCAACGTCACCCACCGCTACACGCTGACGCAGGTCAACAAGACCGCCGGCCGTGAGACCAGCCGCACGGTGCTCGTCGCCGACGGCGAGGTCGCTGGGCCCCGCATCGGGCCGCGCAGCAACGGTGACAAGGCCGCCTACGAGGCCTACGCCAACCTGTTCGTCACGAACATTGGCGCCGGCGCCACCGCGGGCAAGACCTTTGTCGGTCCCCGCGACGAAGGCTTCTACGTCGACGTCAACGCCATCTTCGACCTGCTGAACGTCAGCCGCGCCGACGGCCTCGGCACCGGCGACGGCGACGACGGCACCGCGGGCTTCAACGTCCACAGCCTCGCGATCCAGCTGCCCATCACGGCGCTCACCCGCGCGGGCGTCACCCCCGGCGCCTTTGGCACCGCCCAGGGCGGCCCTGACGCGGTCCTCGGCGTGTGGACCACGGCCAGCCGTCCCAAGCACCGCGTGTTCCGCAAGAGCAGCAACCCGCGCAACACGGGCCCGTTCGTGCAGGTCTCGCGCCTCGGCCTGCCGCTCATCAACGAAGTCGTGAACCCCCTCGCGTTCAAGGACCAGTTCAACCGCACCGAGCCCAAGGATGACCTGAGCAACATCGCCGGCTTCGTCGTCGATCCCGAGCTCTCGCGCCTGCTGACCGCGGTCCACAGCGTGCCGACGCCCCCGGCGCCCCGCACCGACCTCGTCGCCGTGATCAGCTTCCTGCCCGGCCTCTTGACCAGCCGCACCGACCTGCAGCCCGCCGACGTGCTGCGCCTGAACGTTGCCATCGGCCCCACCAGCGCCGACCTGAACGCCCCCGTCAGCCGCCTCGGTGTCATCGGCACCGATGTCGGCGGCTTCCCCAACGGCCGCCGTCCCGGTGACGACGTCGCCGACATCCTCGAGCGCGTGGTTGGCGCCGGCATCCTCTCGGACGCCAACTGCCCCAACTGCACGAACGCGGCCGGCGCGCCCACCACCGACTTCGGCGACGCCTTTCCCGGCAACGCGCTCAACGACGGCATCGAAGTCAACGATGTCGCCTACCTGAACGTGTTCCCGTACCTCGGCACGCCCCACGAGGGCTTCGTCCACGCCCACGCGCACTGATCGTCTGCTGATAGAGCCCGGGGCACGGCACCAGCCGCGCCCCGGGTTTTCTTTTGCCTGGTTCCGCGTTCCACCACCCCTCAGCCCTGCCGCCGGATTTCCCATGAAGCTGCTCGCCGTCACCTGTGCCTCTGTGCTCGTCGCCAGCGCCTGCTCGCGCGACCCGGCTGATGCCTCGGTGTCGCCGTCCGGCAGCGCGCCAAAGACGACGACGGCAGCGACGGCGACGACGCCCACGCCTGCGGCGACGCCGCCTCCGTCGGGGCCCTTCGTGCCCAGCACCGCCATCGCCGCCCTCGAGCGTGACCTCGACGCCGCCCGCTCCCACGACGACCCCGCCCGCTTCGAACGTTTGCTGCGCGACGCGGCGGTGCTCGCCGCTCGACTCCCCGACGAGGCCCGCCCCCGGCAGATCCACACCATCGCCCTGCTCGCCGTCGGCCGGGCCAAAGAGGCCTTGCCCGCGGCGCGCGCGCTCGCCACCCAGAAGCCCGACCTCGTCTCGTTCGGCTTGCTCGCCGACGCCTCCCTTGCCACCGGCGACGTCGAAGGCAGCGGCGCCGCCGTCGAGCAGATGATGGACCTCGCGCCCGGTCTGCCCACCTACGCCCGCGCCGCCGAGCTGCGCTTTCGCACCGGCGACGTCGACGGCAGCCTCGAGATGTGGCGCACGGCCTTTCAGTCGGGCCACAAGGAAATCGCCGAGGCCATGGCCTACACCGCGGTCGGCGCCGGCGACGCGTTCCTCTACGGCAAGGGCGACCTCGAGCAGGCCGATCGCAGCTACGACGCCGCGTTGCGGTCGCTGCCCAAGGACGCGGCGGCCTTGTTGGGCAAAGCCAGGGTCCAGCTGGCGCGTGGCCTGCCTTGCGACGTCGCCGCCATCGACGAAGCCGCCCGCGATGCCGACGTCGTCTCCGTCGCCGCCGACTGCGCCGCTGCCGGCGGCGCGCCCGTCGCGCCCGCGCTGTTTGCGGCCCAGGTCGACGAGGTCGCGGCCCGCGATCGTCGCTCGGCCGCCGTGGCCCTCGCGACCCGCAAGGTGAACCTGGCGCGGGCCCGCGCTCTCGCCGACGAGCAGGCCCGCGATGCCGGCGGCCTCGAAGACGACGACGCCCTGGCCTGGGTGCTGATGCGCCAGGGTGACATCGATGGCGCCGTGCCCCACGCCCGGCGCGCGCTGTCGTCGTCGACGGCCGACGTGCGCGTGCAGGCCCGCATGGCGCTGGTGCTGTCGGGCGCCAGCGACGCCAAGGTTGCCCGCACCGGCCGCGCGTTGCTGCAAAAGGTCTCGGCGAGTGCCGCCTTTGCCAGCGGCGTCGAGCCGCTGGTGCGTGAAGAGATCCGTGTCACGCTTTTGCCCTGAGGTTCCCATGCGCAGCGCCGTCGTCGTCACTTCCTTCGCCGTGCTGCTTGCGGTTGCCGGTTGCAGCAAGCGCCGCTCGCACACCGAGCTCGTGCAAGACATCGCCACCTGGTCGGCGCTGCCGGACGACGACGCCATGGTGGCCGCCGCCGGGCCCATCGTCTCGCGCTGGCAGGGCCAGCGTGTCCGCTGGAGCGCCCTGGCCAACGCCGTCATGTGCGTCGAGCCGCCGGCGTCAGCCGCCGGACTGGGCGCGGCGGCTCAGACGACCACGACGTGCGCCATGAACCCCTTCCCGCGGGGCGGCGACGATGCCGCAGCTGCTGCCGCGCTCGGCGGGATGTACCCGCTGTACCGCCTCGACGCGGCTGCCGTCGCCGCGCTGCACGAGCATTGCCGCGGCTTGTCGACCTGCGTTGTCGACGTCGAAGCCACGCTGCGCTCGCTGACCCTCGATCCCGAGCAGGCCCTGGCCGTCGCCTTTGACGACGTCAAGGTCCACGGCGGCCGCGCCGTCGCCGCGGATGAGCCATGGATGCAACGACGGGCCCCGGTGGTGCCGGTGGCGCCCGGAAAGCCCGCCTTGAAGTTCGACCCCGCCGACGCGCTGGTCCCGAGCGTGCGCGTCGCGGCCAAGGTGTTCTGATGCGCAGCTTCGGCGTCGCGGCCTGTGTCGCGTTTGGCTTCACCGCCGCGGCCGCTTGCGCGCCGCCGCGCCCGGAGTCGTCGTCGTCGTCGTCGTCGTCGTCGTCGTCGTCGTCGTCGTCGTCGTCGTCGTCGTCGTCGTCGTCGTCGTCGTCGTCGTCGTCGTCGTC
>JBKJNL010000429.1:0-7433 GCA_046593615.1 Myxococcota bacterium
CTCTTTACGCCGCAGAACTCCTGGTGCGCCGCCCCTTCTTCTCGCAGCGCCGTCCTCGTCGATGGCGACGCCTATTACCGCGCGCTGCACGACTCGCTCATCCAGGCCAAGAAGCAGGTGCTGCTGCTGGGCTGGGACATCGATTCGCGCCTCTGCCTGCGCCGCGACCTCGACGAGGCGGGCCGCCGTGACGCGACGCTCGGCCGGCTGCTCGACCAGCTGGCCCGCCGTGGCGTCGACGTCCACCTGCTCAGCTGGGACTTCATCCCCCTCTATGCCTTTGAGCGCGAGCCGCTCACCGCCGCCGAGCTCGACTGGAAAACCCACAAGCGCATGAACTTCGAGCTCGACGGCGTGCACCCGCACGGCGCCTCGCACCACCAGAAGGTCGTCGTCGTCGACGACGCCGTCGCCTATGCCGGCGGCATCGACCTGTGCTTCGTCCGCTGGGATACCCCCGAGCACATCCTCAACGACCCGCGGCGCGTGGACCCGCCGCACGCGCCCCACGACCCCTTCCACGATGTGCAGATGGTCGTCGAAGGACCGGTGGCCGCGCGCCTCGGCGGCTTGTGCCGCGAGCGCTGGCGGCGGGCGACCGGCGAAGTGCTCTCGCCCGTCGCTGCGCCGAGCAAGCCAGGCAAGCTGAGCAGGCCGAGCAAGCCGACAACGACCCCGACGTCGCCGTCGCCGTGGCCGCGGCACGTCAAAGCTGAATTCGTCGACGTCGACGTCGCTGTCAGCCGCACCGAGCCCGACCTGGATGGGCGGCCCGCCGTCCACGAGGTCCAGCAGCTGCACCTCGACACCATCTACGCCGCCAAGGACTTCCTCTATTACGAGAACCAATACCTGACGTCGCACGTCGTCAGCACCGCGCTGCAAGAGCGCCTGCGCGAGGCCAACGGCCCCGAGATGGTCATCGTCGTGCCGTCGGCGTGCTCGGGCTGGCTCGAAGAGCACACCATGGGCATCCGCCGCTCGGCGCTGTTGCGCGACCTCAAAGCCGCCGACGTACACAACCGCTCGATCGTCGTGGCGCCGCGTCTGGCGTCGGCGCCGGGCACGCCCCGCCTGAATGTGCACGGCAAGGTCACGATCATGGACGACCGCCTCGTGCGCGTCGGCTCGGCCAACCTGTCGAACCGCTCGATGGGCCTCGACACCGAATGCGACCTGGCCATCGAGGCCCCCGCCGGCCGAGCCGACGTCGCCCTCGCCATCGCCGGCGTGCGCGCGCGCCTGCTGGGCGAGCACCTCGACGAAGACCCCGCGGTGGTCGCGGCCTCGACAAAAGCGCGCGGGCTCAAGGGCACCGTCGAGCACCTGAGCGGCGTCAAAGAGCGCACGGTGATTCCCGTCGGACCCGTCGAGACCGGCGTGCCCGAGGTGCTGCACCCGCTCATCGGCTTTGCCGATCCCGAGCAGCCGGCGGCGTTCGACCCGCTGCTCGGGCGCGGCCTCGACGGCGTCAGCGCCCCACGCCGTCGCCTGCGCGCCGCGCTCACGCTCGGCTTCGCGCTGGTGTTGTGCCTGGGCCTCGCCGCGCTCTGGCGCTTCACGCCGCTGGCGCAGCTGGTGTCGCCCGAGCAGCTGCAGCAGACCCTCTCGCCCCTGGCCGACAGCGTCGCCGGGCCCTTCATCGCCGTCGGCGTCTTCGTCGTCGGCGGGTTGATGTTCTTTCCGCTGACCTTGTTGATCCTGCAGTCGGGGCTGTTGTTCTCGGCGCCCATCGCCATCCTCGTCAGCATCGCCGGGGCCCTGTCGAGCGCGCTGCTGTCGTACGGCATCGGCCGGGCCCTCGGCGCCAACACCCTCGTGCGCTTGATCGGCAAAGAGCGCCTCAAGGCCGTGCAGGCCGTCGACGGACGCGGCGTGCTGGCCATCGCCGCCCTGCGCCTGGCGCCCGTCGCGCCGTTCACGCTCGTCAACCTCGCCGCCGGCGCCGCCCGCGTGCGCCTGCCGCACTTCATGCTCGGCTCGTTGATCGGCATGTTGCCCGGCATCGTCGTCTTGACCCTGGTGGGCCACGGCGTGATGTCGTTGTTCCGCCACAAGCTGCCGATCCCCTGGATCGTCGTCATCGTTCTGAGCGGGCTCGTGGCGACGGTGTTGGCGCGTACGCTGGTTCGACGCCGCCGCGCGCGCCTGAGCAAAGAGCCGCGCGAGCCGTCGTCGCGCGTCCCCGTGGCCGCAGTTGGTTGAGCGCGCCGGTCGCCAGTTGAGAAGGGTGTCGCGATGATGGTCGGCTTCGACGTCGCCACCTGGAACGTCCATCGCTTCGTCGGCACCGACGGGCGCAAAGATCCCCACCGGGCCCTGCAGGTGCTGCAAGAGCTCGACGCCGACGTCGTCGCCCTGCAGGAGATCGAGTGCGACGGCGCCGCCTCGGCCCTCAAGGCTCTGCGTCACAACGTGCTGCTCGGGCCGGCCTGCGAGGGGCGCTCGGGCTTCGGCAACGCGCTGGTGACGCGCTTGCAGGTTGAAGAGGTCATCGTCCACGACCTCAGCGTCGACGGCTTCGAGAAGCGCAACGTCGTCGACGCCCGCCTGCGCGATGGGTCGCGGCGCATCCGCGTGTTGGCCACGCACCTCGGCTTGTCGCGCATCGAGCGCAAGCAGCAGGCCGACCAGATCGTCGAGGTCATCAACGACGGCGTGCGCGACGGCAAGGCGGCTTTTGACGTCACCATGGTGCTCGGCGACTTGAACGTCCTCGACCGCGACGAAGGCAGCGTGGCGCGCCTGCTGGGCCGCTTCGGCACGTCGTCACGGGTGCGGTCGTTTCCGTCGACGTTGCCGGTGCTGCGCCTTGATCGCGTGCTGGTCGACGCCCCCGGCGCGTCCGTCGCCGTGCGCACCCACCGCACGCGCCTGTCGCGCTCGGCCTCGGATCACCTGCCGGTCATCGGCTCGCTGCGCTGGTGACGGCGCTGGTGATGGCGCTGGAGACAGCGCCCGCGACATCGGGGCCGATCATCCAGATGGGGGTGATTTTGCTGACCTCATCGCGAGCGGAGCGCAGCGGAAGAAGGGCACCCGCGAGGGCAAAGAACAGTCCGTGGCCGGGTGATGCCGCCGACGCCGTCGGCAAAATCATCCGAACCCGGGATCAGGAGCAGCCACCGCCGCCGCCGCACGACGACCCGCACGACGAGCCCCCCGAGCTGCCGCACGACGACGACGAGCTTGAGCTGCACGACGACGACGAGCTCGAGCTGCACGACGAGCTCGACCCGCCTCCTGAGGCAGCGGCGTGCTGGGGCACGAGCACCGCCAGGCCGAGGGCGGCGCCGGTGACGCCGAGGGCGCCGTGGCCGCCGAGGGCCGAGACGAGGACGACGTCGGCGGGTCGCCGCACCCCGCCTCGCTCCACGGCTTTCCGCAGGTTGACGGTGACGTCGTCGAGCCACGACAGGTAGGCGCGCGCCTGGCGGTGCTGCCCGGTGGTTCGCCAGGTCAGCAGCGCCGCCAGCCCGACCGTCACCATCATGGCCACCACGAGGTTGCGCGGAAACACCGCGTCGGGGTTCAGCTCGGCCCGGATCACGATGCGCACGATGCCGGCGACGACGGCGACGAGGGCGCCGCCGAGGCCGAGCAGCAACAGGCCCAGGCGGCGATCGAGGGGCCGCACCAGGCCGGCCTCTTCGGCCCGGCGCGCGACGCTCCGCTCGAGATCGGCCGCGGTGTCGTCGAGCCCCTGCAGCAGCGCCTTAAGATCGAGCAGCGGCCGGCTGCCGAGCGCGTGGTGCAACGACGTCAGCGCCGGATCCCCCGGGACGACGTCGACCAGCAGGCTCGGCTGCTCGCCCGTGAGCTGCAGCCAGCCGGCGGTGCGGGCCGCGGTGAAGAGGGTGGTGCGCAGCGCATCTTTGCCGCCGCGCAGCCAGGCCACGAGCCAGACGTCGTCGGGGCGGGGCATGCGCCCCACGAGCAGCGGGCCGCCGCTCGTCGAGGGCACCGCGGCCAACGAGCTCCCCGCCGCCGCCGTCGTCGCCGCTGCCGTCGACGTCGACACCCGCTGGATGGGCCCATCCCAGGCGTTGCCGACGATGATCGCCACCAGCACGCCGCAGCCGACCAGCAACAGGGCCAGCGGGATCCAGGCCAGCAAAAAGGCCGGGCCCGGCGGCAGCGACCACGGCCACGTCGTCGCCAGCGCGTTCATCGCGGAGCCCCGCTGGCAGCGACGTTCAGGGCGTCGACGTCGGCGATGGCGGCGTCGAGCAGCGTGCGCAGCGCCAGCGCCGTGGCCGTGGTGCGCTCCGCCGTCGGCGGCGCCTGCTGCGTGAGCGGCAAGGTGTCGATCTTGTAACGCTGCCCCAGCACGTCCAGCACGCTGACGACGTCGTCTTTGGTCTTGCTGAGACCGTGCAGGCGCAGCAGCGAGGCCAGCGGCGCGCGCAAATGCTTGAGCTTCTTGTCGAGGCCGTCGCGCAACAGCGGCTCGTCATGGGCGGCGTCGGCGACGAGACGGCGCAGGCGGATGCGCACGTCGCGCAGCTCCTGCTCGACGCGCAGGCGGCGGTGCTCGTCGTGGATGACGAGGTCGGCGAACGGATCGCGACCGTGCAAGACGGCATGGCAGCTGCGGACGTCGTCGTAGAGCACCGGGAACACGTCGGCGGCTCCGGGGATCTCGCTCTCGAGCAGGATGCGGCAATCGATGGCCGCGGCGGCGTAGCCGATGGTCAGCGGATCGTGCAGCCGGCGCAGCACATCAGGGTGGTCGTCGTCGACGACGAGCAGCAGGTCGACGTCGCTTCTGGGCGTGAAGCCGCCGCGTACGGCGCTGCCGTAGACGATGACCGACACGAGCTTTTTGCCGAGCACGGCGACGCAGGCAGTGACGAGCTCTTCAACGCGCCGGCGCACGGCGGCGGGCAACAGGGCGAGCACGGTCTGGGGGTTCACGATCACGGAGGGCTCCACAGCGAAAAGGGAAACGGCTTCTTCTTCGTCGTCGTCGATTGCGTCGTCGATTGCGTCGTCGATTGCGTCGTCGATTGCGTCGACGATTTCGTGTTCGATCGTCGCTCGCCCTGCTTGCGCGCGAGGATGCCGCGGGCCCGGCGCAGGTCGGCGTCGTCGGCGCCGGCGTCGTCGGTGAGGGCGCGCGCCAACGCCTGCTGCCAGGCCAGCAGCCGCGCTTCGTCAGCGGCGGACGAGGCCGGGCTGACGGCGACGTTCACGGCGACGCCGGGCCCGACGCCCCAGGGCGTCAGCGCGGGTGCCGCATCGACCAGCGCCTGCAGGCGCGCAAGCTCGGCCATCACCTGCTCGACGTCGTCGTCGTCGTCGAGGCCGCGGTCGCGCTCGAGGCACACCGGCAGCGGGCCCGTGCGCGCCAGCACCGCGGCCGTCAACGCAAAGACGGCCTCAGAGACGGCGTCGGCGTGGGTGTCGACGACGAAGCCGTCGGGGTCGGTGCACGAGCCGGCCACATGCAGCTCGCGCACGGCAAACAGCGGCAGGCGCTCGACGAGGGCCAGCGCATCGAGCCCGCGGTTCTCACAGTTGGCGTGGAGGTTGGCGACGTCGAGCAGCAGGCCGCAGCCGCCGGTGCGTGCGGTGACGGCGGCGACGACGGCGTGCAGCAGCGACGGCTCATCCATCTCGTCGCACAAGCGAGGGGCGGGCAGGGGGCTCCAGATGTTCTCGAGCCACAGGCCGGGGATCTGCTCGTGTGCGCGGGCGACATTGCGGGCGATGACGTCGACGGCGACCCGTGATGCCGGCAGCGGTGTCAGGTGCCCGATCTCCACGCCGCCCGCGCGCACGAACGAGATGTGCTCGGAGCAGGCCACGGCCCCCGTCTCGCGCACCAGGCGCGCCAGGCGATCGACGCGCCCCTGGCCGCCGCCGGCGTCGATGCCGTCGGCGGAGCCGAGCGAGAGCCCGGTGCCGTGCAGGGCGATGGGGCACATCTCCGAAAACGCCCGGGCTTCCCTGATCGACGCCGACGACGTCAACGACTCGGCGACGAATTCCACGAACGCCGGTGGTGCGCGCAACAGCCGCGACGCCAACGCCGGGTGGAACGTCACGCCGGCGCCGATCGGCAGCCCGGTCCGGGCCCGCCGGGGAGACTCCCGCGTCGAGAAATACGACATGGCGGCAACCTACCGTGACGCCGGCCCGCGTGACGGCGGCGCGTGATGGTGAAGGGCACAACGCCCCGAGCGCAGCCCACCCGCGGCGATGACGACGGGGGCGACGACGCTGTCGACCTGGGCCTCGACGCAGCACAGGGCCCCGCCCTTCGAACGTGGAACGTCGTGGAACCGGCGCGGGGGCGGTGCGCCACCGGGCAAAGGAGGGTGTCTTTCGAGCCCACCTTGCTACCTTGGACGGATGTCTCGGGTGCGCCTCGGTGAGCTGTTGGTGTCGCGCGGTCGCTGCACGCGCGAGCACCTGCTGCAGGCCTGGGAGATGAAGGTCCTCTACGGCGATCGGCTGGGGACAAACCTGTTGGCCCTGGGCGTCATCGACGAGGTCGGACTGGCCGAGGCGCTCGGCGTGCAGCACGGCGTGCACGCCGGCCACGGCGCGGTGCTGCGCGTCGATCCGGCCGCGGTGGCGGCGCTGCCGACGAACGTTGCTGCCCGGCGCCAGGTGGTGCCGCACCACATCGTCGACCGCACGCTGTACCTGCTGATGAAAGATCCCGAAGACCTGCGCGCCATCGACGACGTCCGCTTCGCCACCGGCTTGAACGTCCAGCCGATCGTCGTCTGCGAGGCCCGGCTGTGGCGCCTGCTCGGCCACCACTACCAGCTGAAGACGCCGCTGCGGCCGAACCCTCTCGACGTGCGACGCGCTTCGCCCACGCCGGCGTCGCCGACCGACGCGCCTGCCGACGAGGCCCCCGCAGACCTGGTCTCCGAAGAAGAATTCAATTCGCTGTACGCCCGCATCGCCGCCGGCCACGCCCACGACGACGCCGCGCTGCCCGACGACGTCTCCTCGCCGACGCTGCGGCCGCCGTCGGGGCCGTCGTGGTCTTCGCCGACTTCGCCGTCCGTGCCCCAGCGTTCAACGGCCGCCCCGTCGCCTGCCCCGTCGCCTGCCCCGTCGCCTGTCCCGTCGAAGGCGCCAACTCTGGCGCCGCCGTGGGCCGAGCCCCGCGAGTCCGCCGGCAGCACCATCCCCGAGGTCACCGCCGAGGCCAGCAGCGAGATGTCGTTGGCCCAGCTGCAGGCCCTCGACGGACCGCCCGTCGTCGAGGTTCCCGATTGGAGTGACAGCAGCCGCCCCATGCGCCTGCGTCTCGTGGCCGGCGTGGCCATGCCCGACGGGCCCGACGAGCCCGACGAGCCCGACGAGCCCGAGCGTGACCGCGCGCCGCCGTCCGCGCGCCAGCCCTCCGCCCACTACCCGACCATCGAGCCGGTGACCGCGACCAATTCGTCGTCGTCGTCGTCGTCGTC
>JBKJNL010000473.1:0-3269 GCA_046593615.1 Myxococcota bacterium
AGCGGTGGCCGCGGGTGGTGACGCCGGAGACGACGTCGGCGAAGCGCACCGGCAACGGCTGGCCGTCGAGGATGCTCAGGATCCACTGCACAGGTCGGCCAAAGACCTGGCCATTCGTGATGTGGCGATCACCCCAACGCATGGTCTTCTTGAAAGGGATCTTCGGCAGCAGCCCCTCGAGCAGCGCGGGCAGCACCTCAGACGTCGGCTTGCCGATCTCTTTGCGCTTGCCGCCGACGACCGGGCCCTTCTTTGACTCTTTCTGATACACACTGGAAGCATCGAGGCCGTTCTTTTTCAAGAACCCTTCGCCGGCCTGGGTCGGCTTGCCGTCGGCAGTAAACGCCACCGACCACGCCGGCCCGGTGATCTCTTCTTCGAGGTCGTCCTGGCGATCGGCGACCTGCACCCAGACCGCCAGCCGCCGCGGCGTGCCGTCGACGCCGATGTCCTGGTGCTCGATGCGCGCGGCCTCGAGCAGCTTGGGCAGCTCGCTCTCGAGGAACGCCAGCGCGGGATCGATGAAGCCCGCGGGCAGCTCTTCGCAGCCGATCTCGAGGAGGAGCTCAGCCATGGGAATTCTCCATCTTCGTCGTCGTCGTCGTCGGCGGCGGCGGCGCCACCGCGTCGGTCACGAAGTGCGCGCGATCGGGGCCGACCAGCATCGGGAAGCCCTTGGCCTGCCGCGTCGCCAGGTACGTCTCAGCGCAGCCCCGGGCCAGGTCGCGGATGCGGGCGATGTACGCGGCGCGCTCGGTCTGGCTGACGACGCCACGGGCCTGCAGCACGTTGAACGAGTGCGAGCACTTCAAGGTGTGCTCGTAGGCCGGCAGCACCAGGGGGTGCGGATCGGAGACCTTGAGCAGGCGCTGGGCCTCGCGCTCGCAGTCGTCGAAGTGGCGAAGCAGGGCCGCCGTGTCGGCGTGCTTGAAGTTATAATGAGACCACTCGAACTCGTCTTGCTTGTGGACATCGCCATAGCTGACCTTCTGGCCGCTGGGCAGCTCGGCCCAGACGAGGTCGTAGACGTTCTCGACGTTCTGGATGTACATCGCGAGCCGCTCGAGCCCGTAGGTCAATTCACAGGCAACGCGCGGCAGCTCGAGCCCGCCACATTGCTGAAAATATGTGAATTGCGTGACTTCCATGCCCTGCGCCCAGACCTCCCAGCCGAGGCCGGCGGCGCCGAGTGCCGGGTGCTCCCAGTCGTCTTCGACGAAGCGAACGTCGAAGTCGGCGGGCTCGATGCCGAGCTCGCGCAGCGAGCTCAGGTAGAGCTCTTGTACGTTTTTCGGGCTGGGCTTCAGCAGGACCTGGAACTGATAGTAGTGCTGCAACCGGTTGGGATTCTCACCATAACGCCCGTCGGTGGGCCGCGACGACGGCTCGACGTAGGCGACGTTCCACGGCTCGGGCCCGAGCACGCGCAAAAACGTGTGTTTGTTCAGCGTCCCGGCACCGACCTCTGTGCGGGTCGGTTGGACGATGACGCAGCCCTGGTCGGCCCAGAAGCGCTGCAGACGCAGGATGACCTCCTGGAAGGTGCGGGCCGCCTCCCGCTTCGCCGGCACCGCTGGCGACGACGATGCCGACGACGACGATTGGGTCACGACCCGGATGGGCTTGTGGACGGCGGCGGCGGCGGTTCGCGCGCCCTTCGACGAAGACGACGACTTCTGCGGCGTCTTTTTGGCCGACGTCTTTGCCGTCTTGTTTTTCGCCGACGACGCCTGTGCCTTCAACGACGACGGCGCCTTTTTGGCGGGCTTCTTTGCAGGCTTCTTCTTCGCGGCCATGTCGCCTCCCGGAGGAACGGGCAGATGCAGGATCAGGGGGCAGCCAGCGAGAGACCCGCGAGCGGAGCTCAGCGCTTGGCGGCGATGACTTCGATCTCGACGCGCACGTCGCGCGGCAGGCGGGCCACCTGCACGGTGCTGCGCGCGGGATAGGGCTGCTCGGTGGAGAAGCGGGCCGCGTACAGCTCGTTGACCTTGGCGAAGTCCGAGAGGTCAGACAGGAAGATCGTCGTTTTGACGACGTCGCTGTAGCTGACGCCGGCGGCCGACAGCACGGCTTCGATGTTGTCGAGCACGCGTCGCGTCTGCTCGTCGATGCCGCCTTCGACGACCTGGCCCGTCGCCGGGTCGAGGGGGATCTGGCCCGAGCAATAGATGAGCTCGGTGGGCTTGACCGCGATGGCCTGCGAGTAGGGACCGATCGCCTTTGGGGCCTTTTCCGTCGAGATGACACGCTTCGTCATGGCCAACCTCTGTGCGCTGTAGGGGCTGGCGTCTCGGCCACAGCCGGTGACCTGTCAAGGCCGCGGCGACATCAGGCCCACTGGAACACGCGCTCAATCCTCGGCGAGCATGCGCGCGAATTCGTCGGCGGCGGCGCGGTGGGCGGCGGCGCCTTTTTCCATTTCGTCGGCGAGGCGGGCGGCCATCTCGGGGGGCCGCAGCACCTGCACCTGCGCGCCCCACGACAAGAGCCAGCTCTCGAACAGGAACGTCTCGCCGGTGAGTCGGACCGAGACGCGCAGCCCGCCGTCTTCCCAGGGGACGGCGTCGACGGCGGTGTGCCAGGGCCGCGCGCGCACCGACGGCGCGGCCGCCGCCGAGAAGTGCAGCGTCACGAGCGTCTCCGGCGTCGACGACGTCGCGTCCTTCACGGCCCGCACGGGGCCCCAGCGGCGCCGGGCGCTGGCGACGGCCGCGAGGCGCACGCCCATCGGCAGCTTCCGGGGCGCGCCCGCGTCATCGGTGACGACGATGGGCACGTCATCGAGCCGCTCAAGGGCCCACCAGCGCGCGTTGTGGCCGTCGTCGTTCTCGTCGACGCCCAGGACGTAGAGGCCGCCTTTGTAGAGCCCGAGGGTGGCCGCGAAGATCCGCCGCGTCGACGAGCCCGTGCGCGGCGACGTGTAATCGATCTCGATGAGCCAACCCTCGAGGACGGCGTCGAACAGGGCCTCAAAGATGTCTTCGCGGCCGGTGTAGTCCTTGGCCTCGTCCTCGAGGACGATGACCACCTCTTCGTAGCGGCGCATGTCGGTCGACAAACGCGTGCCGCGGAAGCGCAGCGCCTGGCGCACGGTGGAGTCGACGGCGTCGCGCACGCCGAGGTTCTTTGGCAGCAGTGCCGCCGCCACCAACAACAGCGACAGCGTCTTGGCCGACGCCGCGCTGACGTCGATGGCTTCAACGTTCAAGCGCGTGCGCAGGTGGTGCAGCGCGAACTCGACGGTGTGGCCCACCTGCACCCGGGCG
>JBKJNL010000542.1:0-3003 GCA_046593615.1 Myxococcota bacterium
GCCGCTGCCGACTCCCGAGCCGCTGCCGGCTCCCGAGCCATTGCCGACTCCCGCGCCGACTCCCGCGCCGACTCCCGCGCCGACTCCCGCGCCGACTCCCGCGCCTTTGCCGGTTGCCGTCGTCGACCCGCGGGTCACGCTGCCGGTGGTGGTGTCGCGCCCGCTCGGGTCCTGCGCCTGCATCGCCGACGCCCGGACCTTTGCCGACAGCCGCACCGTGTTCCGCCGCGTCGGCGACGAGGCGAAAAAGCAGGGCGTCGCCGTCGCCCCCGGCGGCTTCGTCGTCGTCCGCGGCGATCCAAGGCGCAGCTGGAGCGAGCCGCCGCCGCTGTTGTGCCGGCCGGTGGCGCCGGGCGCCGCGCTGCGGGCCCCGCTGCTGGCCCTCGACGACGCATCCCCGATGGACAACGTCGCCAGCAGCGACGTCCTGCGCGCCGTCGACGTGCTCTTGCAGAAGCCGGCGGCGCAGCTGCGGGCGCTGCTCGACGACGACGGCGCGATCGTCGGCGCCGGCGCCGTCCGCTGACGAGAGCCCCGCCGCCCCGGACGCCGGGTCCAGCGTGACAACGCCCCCGGCCGTGCTATCGACGCCGCCGTCGTCGTTGAAACCCTGCGTGATCGCACCGCTCGGCCTGCTGAACCCAGGCCTCGAGCCGAAGGAGAAGTCCCATGGCCGACAAGATCGTGATGCCGCAGCTCGGGGAGTCCATCGCCGAAGGCACCATCGTCAAATGGCTGAAGAAGCCCGGCGACACTGTCAAAAAGGACGAGAACATCCTCGTCATCTCGACCGACAAGGTCGAAGCCGAGATCCCCTCGCCGTCGGCGGGCACGTTGATCTCCATCGACGTCCCCGAAGGCACCACCGTCAACGTCGGCACCGTGCTCGGCTTCGTCGGCGCGGCCGGCGAAGCAAAGGCCAACGGCTCGGCGGCTGCGACCCCGGCGGCTGCGGCTCCGGCGGCGGCAAAGCCGGCTGCTGCGCCCGCGGCTGCTGCTGCTCCCGCGGCGGCGGCGGCTCCGGCTCCGGCCGCTGCTGCTCCGGCGGCTGCAGCTCCGGCGGCGGGCGGCTCCACCGACGGCGCCACCAAGGTGATCATGCCGCAGCTCGGCGAGTCCATCGCCGAAGGCACCATCGTCAAGTGGCTGAAGAAGCCCGGTGACGCCGTCAAAAAAGACGAGAACATCCTCGTCATCTCCACCGACAAGGTCGAGGCCGAGATCCCTTCGCCCATCGCCGGCACGCTGATCAACATCGCCGTCCCCGAAGGCACCACCGTCAACGTCGGCACCGTCCTCGGCTACGTCGGCGCCGCCGGCAGCGCCGTGGTCGCCAGTGCGCCCGCCGGTGCTCCTGCCAGTGCTCCCGCCGCCAAAACGACCCCGGCCCCCGCAGCACCGTCGATGTCGGCGCCGGCCGCGTCGTCGTCGATGTCGATGTCGGGCAACGAGGCCCCGCGCATGGCGCCGTCGTCGTCCGACGGCCGTTTCGTCTCGCCGCTCGTGCGCAAGATCGCCGGCGACACCGGCATCAGCGACGCCGAGCTCGGCCAGCTGCCCGGCACCGGCAACAACGGCCGCGTCACCAAGAGAGACCTGCTGACCTACGTCGAGCAGAAGAAGCAGGGCAACGGCTTGCAGCTGGCCACGCCGGCGCCGCAGCCGAAGTCCGAGCCGGCTTCGTCGGGCGCATCATCCGGCGGGTCGTCGGGCGGGTCGTCGCAGGCGCCGCAGAACCAGTCGTCGAGCAAGCCCGCGCCGGCGGCCACGCGCCCCTCGGTGTTCTCGGGCAGCGACCGCACCGTCATCAAGCCGGCCTCGGGCATGCGCAAGGTCATCATGCAGAACATGGTGAACAGCAAGCACACGAGCGCCCATGTACACACCTTCTTTGATGTTGATTATTCGGCCATCGATCGCGTGCGCCGACAACACAAGAACAAGTTCGAAGCCGAAGAGGGCGTCAAGCTCAGCTACACCATCTTTCTCGCCGCTGCGGTCGCCCAGACCATCAAGCGCCATGAATACATCAATGCCGAGATCAAAGGCAGCGACCTGGTGTTCAAGAAAGACGTGCATCTCGGCATGGCGGTCGCCATCGACACGCCCGAGCCCGGCCTCATGGTGCCGGTGATCAAGAACGCCGATCAGATGAACCTGCGCGGCATCGCCCACGCCGTCTCCGACCTCGCCGCCCGCGTGCGCAGCCGCCGCATCAAGCCCGACGAGCTCTCGGGCTCGAGCTTCACCATGACGAACCCCGGCAACTACGGCGCCATCATCGGCACGCCGGTCATCAACCAGCCCAACGTCGCCATCCTGGGCATCGGCCGCATCCAGAAAGACGTCAAGGTCATCGAGGTCGACGGCATGGACACCATCGCCATCCGGCCCATGGGCGTCATCTCGCTCGGCTTCGACCACCGCTTGATCGACGGCGCCACCGCCGACGCGTTCATGGGCGACCTCAAGAAGACCCTCGAGACCTGGGACATCGCTCCGTGAGCGGGTAGCCCGGGCACCGCTCGGGCCCGGGCGCGCCCCCGGCGCCTCGGCGGCCGGAGCTCCCGCGACGACGACGACGACGGAGACGACGACGGCGATGGGGTCGGTGACCGGACCACGACCGATCCGTCGACGTCGACGTGAACCCCAGAGGAGCTCCATGGCCCGCGTCGTTTTTCTCCACGGCCTCGAAGGCACGGCCACCGGCAGCAAGCCGACCTGGCTCAAGCAGGCCGGTCACGACGTCGTGGCCCCCGTGCTCGACACCTCGGCGCTCATCGCGTTTCTCGCCCGTGGCGAAGGCCTCGTCGCCCCTGCCGAGGCGCTGGTGAAGCCCGTGGCCGCCGCCACCGCCGCCATCGTCGACAGCCACCCCGACGTCGTCGTCGGCTCGTCGTTTGGCGGGGGGCTGGCGATGTCGCTGTGGCAGTCGGGGGTGTGGCAGGGGCCGCTGGTGCTGCTGGCCCCCGCCGGCCGCAAGCTGTTCGGCATCCAGCG
>JBKJNL010000832.1:0-2783 GCA_046593615.1 Myxococcota bacterium
CGCCCAGCTGCGCGAGCACGAAAACCCGCCGCCCGCCGGCGACGAGTGGCAGGGCCGCACCAAGAGCGGCGCTTCGGTGTGGCTGCACGTGCACACCACACCGATCCGCAATCAGGCCGGCGCCGTCATCGCCTATGTCGGCGTCGCCAAAGACATCACCGACAAGCGCGAAGCCACAGCGCTGCTGGTGAAGCGCCTCGAGATCGAGCAGCACCTCATCGGCATGGTCAGCCACGACCTGCGCAACCCCTTGAACGCCGTCGTGCTGTCGGTGGCCCTGCTCGAGCGCATGCCGCTCCCCGAAAAAGCAGTGCGTGGCGTCGAGCGCATCGCACGCGCCACCAAGCGCTCGCTGCGGCTCATCGACGACCTGCTCGACTCCACCCGCGCCCGGCGCGGCGACGGCATGCCGGTGTCGCGCCACCATGGCGACCTCAAAGCGATCCTCGACGCCGTCGTCGACGAGGTGCGGCCGCTGTTCCCCGGCCGCGAGCTCATCGTCGACGCCGAGCCCGCGCCCGGCGACTACGACGACGGCCGCATGACGCAGGTGCTGCAGAACCTGATCAACAACGCCTTGCAGCACACGACCGCCGGCACCCCCGTGCGCGTCACACTCACGGCCAGGGGCGACGACGTGATGTTGGCGGTCTGGAACGGTGGGCCCGCCATCGCGCCCGGGCTGCTGCCGCATCTGTTCGAGCCCTATCACCAGGGACCCACGGGCGGCCGCGGCGCCGACCGCGGCCTCGGGCTCGGCTTGTTCATCGCCCGCGAGGCGGTCAAGGCGCACGGTGGAACGATTGACGTGACCTCGGATCCGGAGAAAGGAACGGCCTTTACCGTTCACCTGCGGCGCAGCTCGGCGCCGTCGACGAACGGATCATGAGGTAGCCATGTCAGAAGCCGAACTGCCGCCGACGCGACTGAAGTCTGGTCTCAAGGGGCTTGACGCCATCCTGCTCGGAGGCTTCCTGCGCGGCGGCGTCTACATCGTGCAGGGGCTGCCGGGCTCGGGCAAGACGATCCTCGCCAACCAGATTTGCTTCAACCACGTCGCCGCCGGCGAAAAAGCCGTCTACGCGACGCTGCTCGCCGAGTCGCACGCGCGGCTGTTGCTCCACCTGAAGACGCTGTCGTTCTTCGACGCCTCGCGCATCCCTGAATCGCTCTTCTACATGAGCGGCTTCACCGAGCTGGAGCAGCACGGGCTCAAGGGCTTGCTCGAAGTGCTGCGCCGCGAGGTGCGGGCCCGAAAGGCCAGCCTGCTGGTGCTCGACGGCCTGGTGTCGGTCGAGCGCAGCGCTGATGACGAGCAGGTCTTTCGCCGCTTCATCCACGACCTGCAGGTGCACGCACATCTGGTGGGCTGCACGGTGCTGCTGCTCAACAGCAGCGGGCTCAACGGCCCGCGCCCCGAGCACACCATGGTCGACGGCGTCATCGACCTCGGCGACACGCTGAACGATCAGCGTGGTGAGCGCGGGCTGATCGTCAAGAAGTTCCGCGGCAGCCGGGTGCTGCGCGGCGTACACGCGTTTACGATCAACGACGACGGGATCCAGCTGCATCCGCGCCTTGAGAGCGTGTACGCGACCCCCACGGCCAGCGTGACCGGCGGTGTCACGCAGAAAAAAGTCACGAGCGGCATCGACAACCTCGACCGCATCGTCGGCGGCGGCTTGCGCATGGGCTCGACCACAGTGGTGGTGGGACCCTCCGGCGCGGGCAAGACCATCCTCGGGCTGCACTTCCTCGCCGCGGCCAGCGAAGCAGAGCCGGCGTTGTTGTTCGGCTTCTACGAGAACCCCGAGGTCGTCGCCTTGAAATCGCGGCGCCTCGGGTTGCGCTTCGACACGGCGCAACAGCGTCACTTCCACATGGTCTGGCAGCCGCCCACCGAAGACGTCCTCGACGCCCTCGGCAACCGGCTGCTCGACGAGGTCAAAAAGACCGGCGCCCGGCGCGTGCTCGTCGATGGCCTCGACGGCTTCTTCAAGAGCGCCGTGCAGCAAGACCGCATGAGCCACTTCTTGTCGGCCCTGACCAACGAGCTGCGGGCCCTCAATGCCACCACGATCTACACCCTCGAGGTGCCGAACCTGATCGGCGGCGATTTCAAGCTGCCGCTGGTGGGCATCTCGCCCATCGTCGAGAATTTGATCGTGCTGCGCTTCGTCGAGGTGCGCACGCGCTTGTTCCGCCTGCTGTCGATCCTGAAGATGCGCGACAGCGAGCACGAGACGAGCCTCTACGAGTTCTCCATCACCAACGGCGGCGTCTTTCTCGAGCCGACGTCCGAGACCGCGGAGTCCATCCTGGCCGGCACCGGTCCGCACCGGATGGTGTCGCTTCGCGCCGAAGAGACGAAGTGATGGCGTGAAGAAGATCCTGCTGGTCGACGACGAGGCGGGCCTGGCCGATGCCTTGAGCGAGATCCTCACCGAAGAGGGTTTTCTCGTGCATTGGGCGCGCAACGGCGCCGACGGCCTGCAGCAGATCTTCGACGACCCGCCCGACGTCGTGCTGCTCGACTACATGATGCCGGTCATGGACGGCCGCGAGATGCTCCGCCGCCTGCGCGCGCACCCGACGCGCAACGACCAGCGCGTCATCATGATGACCTCGGTGACCGAGCAGGCCGTGCGCCAGGACTGCGACGTCGACGGCTACCTCGCGAAGCCCTTCCAGCTCGATGCCTTGCTCGCGGTCCTGACAAAGACGCTGCACGCGCTGCAGACGCCGCGCGCGCCGAAGTCTCCGTCGTCGAAATCTTGATGGGC
>JBKJNL010000041.1:0-2607 GCA_046593615.1 Myxococcota bacterium
GGTGAACGGCAGCGGCAACAGGTCGTGGGTCTCGGCGCCGTCGACGTGGGTCAAGCAGAGGTGGTCGGAGTACCAGCAGGCCCCGGTGCGCCGCAGGAAGCCCTTCACGTGGCCGACGAGCTCTTCATCGATGGGTGCGGCCCCCGAAAAGTCGCCGCACAGGCCGTGGCTGACGACAGGCCAGCGCTCTTGCGCCATCGCCAGCAGCCGACCGCGCTTGCCGCCGACGGCCAGGTAGTTCTCGGGCGCCACCTCGACGAACGAGGCGGCGGTCTGGTCGCGCCCGAGCAACTCTTCGGCGAACGCGGCCCGGAAGCCGACGCCGACGGATCCGCGCAGGTCGCTCCGCAGATCCGGCCGCTGCTGTTTCGCGTCGCCCATGCCTTGTTCTACGAGGCGCGAGGCGGTCGCGGTGCAACGAAATCGCCGTGACAGGTCGACGGGTTGGCGGGCTGCTGGCGACGTCCCGACGGGCTGGTCGCCGCGGGCGCTAGCGCAGCGGTCGATCGGGATCGACGGACTTCACACCCGGCACAGCGCGCACCGTGGCGACGGCGGTGGCCGGGATTTCGATGGTCGCCTGCCGCGACATCCACCAGCGCTCGACGACGCGGCCACCCACGGTGCCGACGGCGCTGTCGACGTCGGCGAGGGCGGCGGCGGCGTCGGCGCGCTGCTTCTCGACGTAGCCGGCCACGCCGCCGGGGTTGTCCTTCAAGAGCTTCCGGTACTCAGCGAGATCGACCGGCGGCTTCTCGAGGGTGACGAGGTAGCGGACCCGCCCCTCGGCACCGAGGGGCGGCGTGCTGGCGATGCCGTCGAGGGGATCGTCGGTGCAACCCGCACCCAGCATCGCGGTGATGCTGAGGCAAACGGCAGCGATGGCAGCCGTGGATGGGCGCAGACGAGACATTCGGTCGAAGAAAAGCACGAACCCACCAACCCGGTCCAGCACGCGTCGCCGAAATTCGCGTCGTCCGGGCAGCGCGGGTGTCAGCGCAGGTGTCGGCGCGCGCGACGAGCGCCCATCCTCGCTCCGTCGCCGGGACGCAAACCCCGAAGCGCCACCGCGCCAGATGCTCACTGCAACGAGCCTCGACGCCGCGCACACCGCCTCCGCACCGCCTCCGCACCGCCTCGGCAGCACCCCGGCAGCACCCCGGCAGCGCCTCAGCGGCCGCGCGCATCGTCGGTGATGGCCCGGCGGATTTCGGCCAGCGCCGCGTTTTCGTCGAGCCGTCCGGCCTGGATCCCGAGCTGGGCCAACAACGGCGCGATCGGTGGAAACGGTTTCTTCAGCGCTTCGTCGACGTCGGCCCGCAGGTGCGCGCAGGCCGGGGCCCAGGCGGCGGCGCGGCCCACGACCTCGGCGGCGGGGACGCGGCGGACGTCGACCCGGGGCTGCTCGGCGCGAAAGGCGCTCAGCACGTCGTCGACGGTGGCGCCGGCGCACTGGCGCAGCCCGACGTCGAGCATCAGCACCACGGCGGCGCCGCCCCAATAGACCTGCAGGTACCGGCCCTCGGCGCGCATGCGCCCGCTGGCCTGGGCCAGGCTGAGCGTGAACGGACCCCGCGACGACGCCTGCGCGCCCCGCTCGAAGCCTTCGCGCAGCTCCTCCCAGGCCTGCGTCGGCGTCAGCAGCCCGGCCCGGGCCCGCAGCACGTTCTGGTGGTAGCTGGCCACGCCCTCGCCGAGCCAGGCGTCGTCGACGCCGACGGGCGGCAACAGCAGGTGCGAGAGCTCGTGGACGCCGACCCAGTCGTCGAGGACATCGCCGACGCGGGCCTCGCCGCCGAGCAGCAGAAACGCTTGCGGACCGCCGCCGCGCTCGACCATGCCGAACGGCACGCCGCTGCCCCACACCGGGTCGACGACGACCTGCACCCGCGGAAACGGAAAGGTCCCGTGGTGCCCGCGGGCCACCGCCTCGGCCGCCGTCGACAACCAGCGGTCGACGTCGGAGCGCACCATCGCCAGCTCGCCCGACAGCGTGACCACGGTGAACGACGCGCCGGCGACGTCGAGGGTGCGCACCGGCACCTTGCCGAACACCGCGGTCGACAAGAACGCCCACGTCGAGGCATCGACGACGAAGCCCGGGCCCGAGCCATCCAAGCGGACCGGCAGCGCAAGCTCCGCCACGTCGGGGGGGAAGGGGACGACGGCGCTCCACCCTGCGGGCACCTCGATGGTCAGCCGCCCCGATCGGGTGGGCCGCGGGTGCCACAGCCAGACATCCGGCGAGGCCATGACGACGTCGGCGTCGACGCGGGCGGCGGCGTTGCGCTCTTGCATGCGGTCGGCGGCCGCGCCGAGGTCGAGCACCAGCCGGCGGCAGCCGGCGACGACGTCATCGCTGCGCAGGAACGCCCGGGCGCCGGCATCTTCGGGGAACAGCGCCACCGCCGGGCAGACGGTCTCGGTGACCACGAAGCGATCGTCGATGACGACGTGCCAGGTGAGGGGCTGCGCAGGCGGCGACAAGGGCGACGGCGGCGACGGGGCCAACGCCGCGACCTGCTCGGCGGCCGGCGACGGCACCGGGGCCTGACCCTGGGCGCAGCCGACGACGGCGACGACGGCGACGACGGCGACGACGACGCA
>JBKJNL010000053.1:0-2884 GCA_046593615.1 Myxococcota bacterium
GGTGAAGCGCACCGCGGGTCGGCAGCTGGGCCGTGTCACTCCAGATGATGTTGTTTTTTTCCTGCTTCATCGCGAGGGGAGCGCAGCGGAAAAAAGAGCGCCCGCGAGGGCAAAGAACATTCCGTGACCGGATGATGCCGCCGACGCAGTCGGCAAAATCATCCAGTCACGGGATCAGACGAGCGGGCGCGCCTTGAGCAGGCGCGCCACGCGCTCGAGCAGCGGCCGCCGCTCGTCGTCGGCGCGAAACACCAGCCGGAACCAGTCGTGGCCGAGGCTGGCGCCGGGCAGCACCGCGACGAGCCGGCGGCGCGCGAGATCGGGGGCCACGAAGTATTTCGGCAAGACGGCCACGCCTTCGCCGTCGAGCACGGCCTCGCGGATGGCGGCGATGGTGCCGAGCACGAGCACGCGGCCGAAGCGCAAGGGCAGCCCCGCGGTGCGCAAGTAGGCGAACAGCGGCAGATCGTCGTCGGCGTCGATGAGCACGTGGTCGGCCGCGTGCTCGACGCCCGCGAACGGCCGCTTGCGCAAGAGCCGCGGCGAGGCGACGAACGCGTAGTCCTCGCGGTGCAGGGGCAACGAATCCAGGCGCTTCGTCGGCGGCGCGTGCGAGGTCACGATGGCGTCGGCGGCCAGCGTGAGCACCGCGCGCTCGAGAGCGTCGGTGCTGCCGAAACGCAGGTGCATCGTCAGGTGCGGCAGCTCCGCGCACAGCGCGCGGCGCGCGGGCAGCAGCCACGACATGCCGAGCTCGTGGCGTGTGCCGACCGTGAGCTCGATCGGCGTCGGTCCGGCGTGGGCGACGCCGGCGGCGAGGACGCGGGCTTCGTCGAGGATCTTGCGGATCTGCGGCAGCAACAGGCCGCCCGCCTCGGTGAGCGAGACCGTCCGGGTGGTGCGGGCGAACAGCGCGACACCGACGTGATCTTCGACCTGCTGCACGCGCTTGGAGAACGCCGCCGGCGACAGCGCGCGCGACTTCGCCGCGACGTGGAAGCGCAGCGTTTTCGCGAGCGCGTCGACGCACGCCAGCGACTCGAGGTCCGGGAGATGGAGCGATGGGGCAAGGAGCATTGTTTCGATCCATCGAAAGATGTTGTGTCGTTATCAATGATTCTCGCACAACTGGCTGGCGCCTACGTTGTCTTCAACCAGGAGGCACCCGATGCGTCACGTCATGTACTCGTTGATCGCTCTCTCACTCGCCGCGTGCGGCTTCGACCGCGAGCCGCTGCGCTCTTCGTCGTCCGACGACGTCCCGCCCGCCCTCGATGACTCGTCACCGGCGTCCTCGCCGTCGGCGCCATCAACCCCGTCGACGCCCGTGCGGGGCGCCGATGGACTGCCGGACTCGCTGCGCTGCGTGAGCGCGCCCATCGAGGGAACGACCGATGTCGTCCGCGTCGAGCTGTTCCGCCAGGACGAGGGCTTCACGGCTTCGGTCACCCACGGGCCCCTGTTCTGGAGCCACGGCGGGGTCTGGTTCGGCAGCGACGGCGCCGCCTGGCCCGAGGCCACCACGCGCACGCTGGCGCTCACGGCGAAAGGCACGCTCGTCGAGCGCACGGCGAGCGGCACGCTCACGATCGACCTGGCGCGCGACGGCGCCGTGTTCACCGGGTCGTTCGTCGACGACCAGTGCTACGTGCACGAGGCCGCGTCGCTGACATGCTGGAACGACGGCGAGCTGTTCGGCTCGTCGTGGACTGGCGAGGTCGGCGCGCTCGCGGCCCGCTTCGACTGGGTGACGGGCGCCTGCACCGACGAAAACGGCCGCGCCGCGCGCAACCAGATGCCGATCGAGATCGTGCGCGAGACGGCGTTCGCCGAGTGCACGGATCTCACAGGGCGCTTGAACGGCGACGACTTCGGCTACCCCGACCTCACCGGCTGGGACCTCGCCGGCGCAAACCTGGATGACGCCGAGCTCTTCTTTGCGAACCTCACGTTCGCGACGTTGCACGGCGCGCAGCTCGGCGGGCTCTCGTTCGGCTACGCCACGGTGAGCGGCTCGTTCGACGAAGCCACCGAGCAGCCCCGTGACGGGGCGTGCGCTGTCGACGAGAGCCCCTGGGGCGGCTCGACCCTCACGTGCGTGCAGTGACGACGTGATGAAGAGCGCGCTCGCCGTCCTCGCGTTGCTGTCGGTCCTGTGCGGCTCGTGCATCGAGGTCGCCGCACCCGAGGTCACGTGGTCTCATGTGCAACCGCTGCTCGCCGCGAGCTGCCTCGCCTGCCACGGCGGGCAGCGCGGGCACGGCGGGCCGGCAGGCGAGCGCGCTTCTGTGTCGCAGCCGGCGCTCGCGTCCTACGAGGACGCGAGCGCGCTCGCGCAGCAAATGCTCGTGATGGTCGAGGCCGGGCTCATGCCGCCCGGCGGGATCGACCGCAGCGGCGCGTGCGGCACGTTCGCCGGACCGCGGCCGTGGTCCGACGACGACAGCGCGCTGCTGCGCGCGTGGATCGCCGCGGGCACGCCGCGGGGCCCCGTTGCGGCGGCGATCGACCGACCACCCACGAGCGCCATCGACGCGCGCGAGCTGCGGGTCGAGCACGCCCTCACCCCCGCAGCCGCGGGCGACGAAGACCGGCAGCGCTGCATCAGCGTCGCCGTGGATGGCAGTGGCGCGCTCATCGGCGTGCGCATGGACGCACCGGCCGCGGCCCACCACGCCATGGTGTTCACCATCGACGACGACGCGACCCTCGCCGACGCCTGGCCCTGCGATGGCGCGCCGCGCGCGACGTCGGGGGAGTCGGCGGCGCTGGCGTTTGCCTGGGTGCCAGGCAGCGACGCCGTCCTCTTTCCCGCGGGCGCGGGCGTGCGGCTGACCTCGCGCGTGATCGTGCAGGTGCACGAGCACGGCGCCGTGCGAGACGG
>JBKJNL010000265.1:0-4408 GCA_046593615.1 Myxococcota bacterium
GGCGTCGCTGCCGTCGCAGGAGGCGTCGCCGTCGAGGACGATGACGCGATCGGGGTGCACCTCCTGGAGCTCGGCGACCACCTCGCGGGCCACGGCGATGACGTTGCCCGGTTGACAGACCACGGGGATGCCGCCGCCGGAGCGGGCGCGGGTGTAGTCGAGCAGCTGCGTGACCATGCGACTCATGCGGCGGCCACTGTTGGCGATGCGCTCGGCCGACCTGCGGGTGCGCGTCGGGTCGTTGGCCGACAACGCGATGGCCTGGGCGCCCATCAAGATTGCGCTCAGCGGGTTTCGCAGATCGTGGCCCAACATGCCGATGAACAGCTCGCGGAAGCGGTCGGCGCGATCGCGCTCGATGGCCATGGCGAGGGGGCCCGACACCGCGGCGAATGCCGCCAGCACGTCGTCGGACAGCGGGACCTGGCCGAACATCGCCATCACGCCCACCACCCGCTCGCCGACCATCAGGGGATGGCCGGCAAAGGAGACGATTCCTTCGCGCGCGGCCCAGGCCGGGTCGCTGACGCGCGGGTCGTGGGCGACGTCGTTGCTCAGGTGGGGCGCGCGTTCAGAGGCGATGAGGCCGATCTTGAATTGGCCGACGGGCACGCGGGCGTGGCCGCCGTCGAGGTGCGTGTAGCGTCCGGCGCTGGCTTGCAGCTCGAGGACGCCGTCGTTCTCGTTGAGCGTCCAGACGCGGGCGAAGAACCCGCCGAGGGTCACCATGGCCTCACAGCTGCGCTGCAGCTGCTCCGCCAGCGGCGCCGTCGACGTCAAGGCGAGCCCCACGGCGGCGCCGAAGCGGGCCAGGCGCGCGGCCTCGGTGAGCTGCTGGCGTGCCTTGACCTGCGCCGAGACTTCGACGGCGACCGAGACGACGCCTTCGATGGCGCCTTCGACCGCGCCGTCGCCAGGCGAGCCGCGCAGCGGGTGGTAGACGAGGTTGAAGTACCCGGTCTCGAGGCTGCCTCCGGGCCCGCCCGCCCAGGTCGCCTGCACCTCGGTGCCCACGTAGGGCACGCCCGTGGTGCGCACGCCATCGATCATGGTGTCGAAGCCTTGCCCGGCGATCTCCGGCATTGCCTCGAGCAACGGCCTGCCCACGACTTCCGCGGCAGGCCTGTGGCCCAGGAGCCGGGCAGACAGCGGGTTCATCATCTCGACCACCATCTCGGGCCCCGTCAGGACCGAGATGGCGACCGGGGCCTGGGCGAACAGCGCCTGGTAGCGCGCGCGCTGCACCTCGACGGCATCGCGGGCGGTCTCGGCGCGGGCCTTCATCTCCTCCAGCGCGCCCTGGGCCTGCTTGAGGTCATCGATGTCGGTGTTGACGCCAACCCAACGCACGATCCGCCCGCCGGCGTCGTGCACGGGGCGCACGCGCGTCAAGAACCAGCGGAACACGCCATCGTGGCGGCGCAGCGGGAACTCGATTTCGACGGCGACGCCAGAGGCAATGCCGGCCCGCCACTGGGCTTCGACCGACTCCAGGTGGTCGGGGTGGTGCACCGAGCGCCAACCCCACCCCTCCATCTGCGCCGGCGTGGTGCCGGTGAACTCGTACCAGCCGGTGTTGTAGTGATCGATGTAGCCGTCGGCCTGCGCCGTCCAGCCGAGCTGCGGCATGGCGTCAAACGTCGTGCGCCAGAACTCAGCGCCACGAGCGTCGCCGGCGTCGTTACTGCCGGATGTTGGTGCGGCGATCGTCATGGAGCTCCGGGTCGGCTGCAGCGAGATAGCGAAGGCGCCTTCACCCGCAAGCTGCGACGCGTTCAGCGCCCCTGTCGACGTTGGATCAGTCGAGCAGGGCGCGCAGCTGCGTGAGCTCTTTGGGCTCGAGCTCGCGGTACTCGCCGAGCCGCAGGCCTTCGCGATCGAGGGCGCCGAACTTGGTGCGCACCAGCTTCAGCACGGGGTGCTGGATGCGCCAGAACATGCGCTTGATCAGGCGGTTGCGGCCCTCGGTCACGGTGATTTCGATCCAGGTGTTCACCTTGACCTTTTCGACGACCTCGACGTGGGCGGGCTTGGTGGGGCCGTCTTCGAGGTAGATGCCGCGCCGAAGCTTGTCGAGCTGCGGCTCGGCCGGCATGCCCTTCACCTTTGCCAGGTACGTCTTGGGCACGTGGTAGCGCGGGTGCGTCAGCAGGTTCGCCAGCTCGCCGTCGTTGGTGAGCAGCAGCGCGCCCTCGGCGTCGTAGTCGAGGCGGCCGACCGGGTAGATGCGCGCGTCAGAGGCGCCGCGCACCAGGTCCATCACCGTGCGGCGGCCGCGATCGTCCTTCGTCGTCGTCAAAAAACCGGCCGGTTTGTTGAGGAGAAAATAGACTTTTGTCTGTTCGTCGGCAGGCCGAACATACACCTGTCTTCCATCGACGCGGACCAGATCCTTTGCGGGATCGATCTTGGTGCCGAGCTCGGTGACGACCTTGTCGTTCACGCGGACCCGTCCGTCGACAATCATCTGCTCGGCGGCGCGGCGCGAGGCCACTCCGGCGCGCGCCAGGGCTTTTTGCAGCCGTTCCATCTTGTCGTCATTATCAGTCACAGCTACGACCTCCCGTCGTTGCTTGTTTCGTCGTGGACTTCGTCGTCATCACGACGATGAAGCCGCTCGCTTCGCAGTTGCTCGTCACTCACCCGTCGGCTTCGCGTCTTCGTCGGGAACCTCGATGCCGAACACCAGGGTCGAGGCGGTCTTGGCCACTTTCTTGGCTTCGCCGAGGGCCTTTTCGAGCGCTTCGAGGGCGTCGGCGCTCTCGTCTTCGGTCTCTTGCGACACGAGGCCCGGGCCGTCTTTGTTGAAGAGGTCCATGACGACGGCGGGGGCAACGTCGCCGACTTCGACGACGGCGGCGGGTCCGCCTTCGATTTCGTGCAGCTGCTTCAACGTCGGCAGATCGTTCAGCGACTGCAGGTTGAAGAACTCGAGGAAGGTCTTGCTCGTGCCGTAGAGCAGCGGGCGCCCGACGTCCTCGGCCTTGCCCAGGATGCGCACGAGCTTCTTGTCGAGCAGGGCCTTGAGGGCGCCGCCGCAGTCGACGCCGCGGATCTCTTCGATCTGCGGCTTGGTCACCGGCTGCCGGTAGGCGATCACCGAGAGCGTCTCGAGCGCGGCGCGCGACAGCTTCTGCGGCCGCCCGACCTGCATGCGCCGGATGAAGCGCGCATTCTGCGACGACGTGCGGAACGCCAGGCCGCCATCGACCTCGAGCAGCCGAAAGCCCTGCCCCACCAGCCGCGTCGGATCGCTCCAACGGCGCAGCAGCTCGTGCGCGATCTCTTTGGCCTGCGCGATCGACGGCGCGGCCATGTCTTCCTTGCCCTCCATCGCGGGCAGCTCACCGGCCAGCACCTCGCGGATGCGCGCCGACGTGATCGGATCGCCCGAGACGAAGCACAGCGCTTCGACGGCGGCGTAGACCCACTCTTCGATCACAAACGGCGTGCCGACCACGGCTTCTTCGACGACGTCGCCAGCGGCCGCGACGACGACGGCTTCGACGGCAACGGCTTCGACGGCTTCGCCGGCTTCGACGGCTTCGGCTTCGACGGCTTCGCCGGCCGCGGTCACGGGTTCGACGGCTTCACTGGCAACGGCGACAGCTTCGACAGCTTCGACAGCTTCGACAGCTTCGCTGCCAGCGGCTTCGACGGCTTCGGTGTCGTGGTCGACGGCGGATGCATCGTCAGCGGCGGCGTCGTGGCCGTTTTCGGTGGGCTCGTTGTTGGTCACGAGGTGGCCTCTTTCACGGTTCCGGCGAATTCGTCGACGCCAAATTCGTCGACCGAGGCCAGCTTCTGGTTGAGCACGACGTCTTCGTCGTCGGTGCGCAGGTTCTCATGCATGGGCAGCACCGAGATGACGAGGGTGTCGGGGTCTTGCCGCAGGTGCACGAGGCGCAGACGGGCCATCTCGAGGATCGACAGGAAGCTGACGATGACGCCGCGGCGGGTGCGCGGACCGAACAGGTCGACGAGGTCGGCGAAGCTGAAGCTCTCGCGCGACCGCTGGCCGGAAAAAATGTCGCACAGCTCGTTGATGCGCGCGCCGACGGAGATGCGCTCGATCAGCACCTCGTGCACGACGGTCTTCTGCTGGCGTTTGAGGATGCCGTCGAACAAGCGGATGAGCTCGAGCGGGTCGACCTCGGCGAGGTTGAGCCCCTGCTCTTTGGGCTCGTCGACGACGCCGTCGTATTGCGCGGGGATCAGCGGCCGCGGAAACACGTCGCGGCCGAGCTGCGGCAGCGCGTCGAGGCGGGCGGCGGCGTCTTTGAAGCGCTGGTACTCGAGCAGGCGGCGCACGAGGTCGGCGCGCGGATCGAGCTCGCGCTCGGGGTCGCGCGGGCGCTCTTCGCGCGGCAGCAACATCTTTGATTTGATGTGCGCCAGCTGCGCGGCC
>JBKJNL010000333.1:0-3157 GCA_046593615.1 Myxococcota bacterium
GACGCGTCGTTCGCGAACCCCGTGAGCCGGGCGTTCGCCTCGTCGATGACCTTCACGTTGCCCGCCGGCGTCGTCGACGGCGAGGTCACGGTCTTTGCGCGCTTCCTCGATCGGGCCGGCAACACCACCCAGCTGTCGTCGACCATCTTCCTCGACCGCACGGCGCCAGGCGCCGGCGCCGGCGACGCCGGCAACTTCGCCACGTGCTTCTCGTGCCTGATCGACGCCGACGGCGCGTTCACCAACAGCGCCACCGGCATCGTGGTGCTCGAGCTGTTTGCCGACGACAACGCCGGCGACATCGCCGAGGTGCGCATCAACGGCGGTGCCCCGGTGCCCTTTGGCCCGTTCGTGACCACGCCCTCGCTGGGTGGCGAAGGGCCCAAGAACGTCAGCGTCACGTTCATCGACGAGGCCGGCAACGAGAGCGCGCCCGTGGTGGTCGCGCTGACCATCGACCGCACCGCGCCCACGCCGACCCTGACCATCAACAGCGGGGCGACGTTCACGTCGTCGGCGACGGTGACCCTGGCACTCGGCGCCAGCAACGCCGGCGAGGTCGTGCGCGCCATGCGCATCGCCAACGGCGCACCGAGCGGGGCCGATCAACCCTTCACGGGCATCGTGGCCTGGCCCCTCGACGCGCCCGGCACCGACGGCACAAAGACCGTCACCATCGAGCTCGTCGACCGCGCCGGCAACCGCGCCCAGCTCTCGCGCAGCATCACCCTCGACACCGTGGCCCCGACGACGACGGTGCAGATCGAAGGCAACGCCGCCCGCACCAACAAGCTCGCCGTCTCGGTCAACTTCGTGTCGCTGCCGTCCGACATCACGGCCTTTTTGCTGAGCAAGGACGCGATCGCCTGCACGCCGACGACGACGCTGCCGGCCGGCTCGCCCGCGAACCCGTCGGCGCTGACGCTCGACGCCACCAGCGGCGATGAGGCCGAGCTGCGCACCGTCTCGCTGTGCGCGCGCGACGCCGCCGGCAACACGGTGTTGTCGACCGACACGATCCTGCTCGATCGCTCGGCGCCCTCGGGCTCGCTCGTCGTCAACGGCGGCGCGGCGTTTTCGACCAGCACCAACGTGACGGGCACGCTCGCCGGGCTGCCCCCGGACACGAACCAGAGCAAGACCGCCGTCGACGTCGTCCCCGACTGCGCCGCCGCCGCCGGCTACGCGGCCCTCGTGAGCCCGTTCGCGCAGACGCTGCCGTCGACGGTGGGCACGCACACGGTGTTTGCCTGCGTGCGGGACACGACCGGCAACGCCATCGCCGCTCCCCTGTCAGACACCATCGTCCTCGACCTCGCGGCGCCGGTGGTCGGGGGCGCCGGGTTCGTCATCAACGGCGGCGCGGCGTTCACGCAGAACAAGCTCGTCACCCTGACGCTGCCGGCCAGCGACGACACCGGCATCGTCGGCGTGCGCACGCTGCTCGTCGACGGCTCGGCTCCGGCGACGCCCGCGTTCACCGGCGTGGCCGAGCCCTTCACTGACACCCGCAGCGTCGAGCTCAGCAACGGTGCGGTGCAGGGTGACAAGAGCGTGTGCGTCGAGGTCTCTGACGGCGCCGGTCGCACCACGGTCCGCTGCGACACCATCACGCTCGACCTCGCCGCACCGGTGGGCGCGGTCAGCGTCGCCGGCGGCGCGGCGGCGACGACGACGGCGACGCCCGCGGTGCTCGTGACCGGCGACGCCGGCTCGAGCGTCTTGCTCGCGGCCCAGGCGAGCGCGCCCGATTGCGCGACGGCGACCTACCCGACCAGCGGCGTCTTTGCGGTGTTTGACGGCAGCGAGACGACGTCGCTCGGCCTCGGCGCCGACGGCATCCGCACGGTCTTTGCCTGCTTCCGCGATGGCTCCGGGCGCACCACCCTGGCCTTTGACGACATCCTCGTCGACACGACGGTGCCGGGCACGCCCGACCTGCAAGAGCCCCTCGCGGGCGCCCGCCTGCAAGACGACACGCCCACGTTCCGCTTCAGCGCCGTCGGCGGCGCCGACCGCTACGTCGTGACCATCAAGTCGCTGCCGTCGGGCAGCCCGATCACGGGCTCGCCGTTTTCGACGACGACGACGGAGCTGACGTTGACGACGGCGCTGGTGAACGGTGACTTCAGCTGGGAGGTCGTCGCCCGCGACAACGCCGGCAACCAGAGCCCGACGGCGGGCCCCGTGACCTTCACCGTCGACGACGCAGCACCCACGGCGCCTGCGGGCCTGTCGGTGGCGCCGGCGACGCTGACCAGCGACAGCACCCCGACCTTCAGCGCCAACGCCTCGACCGACAGCCAGACGGCGGCCACAGCGCTCGTGTACCGCCTGCAGATCGCCGACGACGCCGGCTTCACGACCCTCGTGCGCGACATCAGCCGCACGGGCATCGGCGCCGGCGTCGTGAGCTTCACCCTCGGCACCGCACTGGCCGACGGCAGCTACGCCTGGCGCGTGCAGGTCACCGACACGACCGGCAACAGCGCCGTGACCAACGGCCCGGCGTTCGTCATCGACACGACTGCGCCCGCGGCGCCGGCCCTCGACGTCGTCACCACGCCCACCAACGACACGACCCCGACCATCACCTGGAGCGCCGTCTCGGGCGCCACCGACTTCCTGGTGCTGGTGGCGCAGACGGGCGGCGCCTGCGACGCCGCGTTCACGACTTCGGCGGCGGTGACGACGTCGACGACGGCCACCGTCGGACCGCTGCCCGGCGGCGCCCGCTGCCAGTACCGCGTGAGCGTCCATGCCCGCGATGCGCTGCAGAACACCAGCAGCGGCGACACCGCCAACTTCGCCGTCGACACCCAGGCGCCCCTCATCGGTGGCACCGGCCTGCGCATCAACGCGGGCGCCCCGTTCACCAACGATCCGAACCTGACGCTGCTGCCCGACGCGCAGAACGCCGTGAGCGTGAAGCTCACGTTCAAGCAGACGGCCCCGAGCGGGACGTCGGCGTGTACGCCAGCGGCGTTCTCGGGCGCTGACTTCGTCGCCGCCATCGCCCAGCCCTTCGCCCCCAACATCACCTTTGCGGCGCCACCAAACCTGGTGCGGACGAACCAGCAGGCGGCGCCGCCTGACGCCTGCAAGAGCCTCGCGATGCAGTTCATCGACGACGCCGGCAACGCGACCGCGCCGGGCG
>JBKJNL010000825.1:0-12085 GCA_046593615.1 Myxococcota bacterium
CGCCGCGCACCTCGCTCAAGAGCGAGCTGCAGCGGGCCGCCACCGACGAAGAAGGCGGCGACGGCCAGAGCGGCTTGAACCGCGCCGAGCGGCGCCGGGCCGAGGCCCAGAAGCGCAAGAACGAGAAGCGACGCTGAGCACTGGCGTCGTCCACACCCCGACCTCTCCCCCCGGCCCTCCTCTCCACAGGATGTGCAGGATGTGGAGAGGGGGGAGGAGAGGTGAGTGGAAGTCCGGTCAGCGAGTGGCCGCACGTTGTCGCCGGTCACGCCGGCGACGACGATGACCGCGCCGAGGCCGTTGCAGTGTGGTCGTCGTGGGGAATGCTCGACCCCATGCTTCGCTCCCTGCCGATCGTCGTCGTGGTGTTGCTCTCGGGCTGCGGGATCTTTGCGACGCCACCGCCCCTCGACGGCGGCGGCACCCGCGGCGGCAACGACGACGACGACTGCAACGACGACGACGACTGCCGCGGCGGCGAATTCTGCGACGACGGCACCTGCCGCGACTTCGACGCCCCGACCGAAGGCGAGGGCGAGGGCGGCCCCGCCGAGGGCGAAGGCGAGCCGCCGCCACCACCGCCGCCCACCTGCGCCGAGGCCGGCTGCCCCGTCATCCTGTCGCTGACCGCCAACCGCACCGCCCTCGACGAATTCGGCACCGCCACGCTCTCGGCCGTGGTCACCGACGACGAGGGCGTCATTGGCGGCGTGCTCATCGATCCGGTGGGCTCGGGCACCTACGGCACGTTCACGGCGACGGGCGCGGGGACTTTTGAGTTCGTGGTGTCGTGGTCGTCGCTGAACCCGGTGCGCGCCGTCGACATCGACGGGAGCGCGAACCGCGTGGTGCGAGCCCGCTTCTTTGATCAAGACGGCCAGGAGGTCTTTGGCGACATCACCTTGACGCTGGCCTGCCGCGCCGACGACGTCGCCTGCGACGCGCGCTGCGGCGATGCCCGCTGCGACGGCGCGTGCGTCAGCCCGGAAGAGCTGTCGACCAACGACAATTGCGGCGCCTGCGGCGTCGTCTGTGACGCCACCGAGTCCTGCCAGCAAGACGCGAGCGGCTTCTCCTGCTTCTGCAACAGCGCCGACTGCTCGACGCCAGCGGGCATTCCCTACAGCGGCACCCGCGAAGACGGCGTCGTCTGCGGCAGCGCCGGCATCTGCCCCGACAGCTGCTGCTTCGACTTCATCACCTCGATGACGACGTGCGAAGCCGACGCCTGCGCCTTTGCCGGCGGCGACTGCGACGGCCCCGAAGACTGCCTCGGTGGCGAAGAGTGCTGCTTCGCCGGCTTCTCGACGTCGTGCGTGGCAGCTGGCGTCTGCCGCGACGGCGGCAACCAGGAGGTGTGCGTCAACGCCAACGACTGCGCCACCGATGAGCTGTGCTGCGCCAGCGGCACGGTCGGCGCCTTTGGTGGCGACGGCGGCGTCTGCCAGGTGCCCACGCCCGAAGGCGCCTGCCCGTGATGCGCTGAGCCTCGGCCCCGCGGAGTCGACTGCCCCGCGCCCCGGCGATCACGAGGGCCGTTGACGACGACGACGACGCCGTCGGACAACGCGCCATGCGCTCGTCTCCCCTCGCCTCTGCTGTTGCCCTTGCTGGCGTCTGTGCCGTTGTTGCTGCTGGTGTTTCTGCTGGCGTCCTCGCGGGCTGCGCCTCGGCCCCGGTTGAAAAAACCGCGCCGCCGCCCGCGCCGGCGGCCCCGGCGCCGACGACGACGAAGAGCGGCGCGCCGCTGACGAAAAAGATCGAGGTCACAGACACCTACCAGGGCGTCGCCGTCAGAGACCCCTACCGCTGGCTCGAGAGCGCCGACAGCGCCGACGTCGACGCGTTCACCGACGCCCAGAACGCCGTGGCCCGCGCCAGCCTCGACCCGCTGCCGGGTCGCGAGGCCCTGCGGGCGCGGCTCGCCGAGATCCTCGGGGCCACGACCATCGTCTACAGCGACCTCGTCGAGCGCAGCGGCGCGATGTACGCGATGAAGCTGCAGCCGCCGAAGCAGCACGCGTTCCTCGTGGCCATGCCGTCGCCCGAGAAGCCCGACCAGGAGCGCGTCGTCGTCGACCCCGACGTCGTCGACCCGAGCAAGCACACCGCCATCGACTGGTACCGGGTGTCGCCAGACGGAAAGCTCGTGGCGGTGTCGATGTCGTCGGGCGGCAGCGAGACCGGCGACGTGCACGTGTTCGAGACCGCCACCGGCAAGGCCGTCGACGAGGTCATCCCCGGCGTGAACGCCGGCACCGCCGGCGGCGACCTCGCCTGGCTGAACGACAGCAGCGGCTTCTACTACTCGCGCTACCCGCGCGGCGCCGAGCGACCCGCGGCCGACAAGCTGTTCTACGTGCAGCTCTACCTGCACAAGCTCGGCAGCAAGACCGACGTCGACACGTATGAAATCGGCAAACAGTTTGGAGAAGACGGGAAGGGCGAGCGCATCGCCGAAGTGTTCGTCGACGTCGACAGCAAGTCGGGCGCGGTGCTGTGCTCGGTGCAGAAGGGCGACGGCGGCGAGTTCGTCTTCTTTCTCAAAGAGGCCAAGAAGGAGTGGCGCCAGCTGGCGAAGTACGAAGACGACGTCGTCCAGATGGTCTTTGGCGAGAAGAGCGACCTCTACGCCATCTCTGTGAAGGGCGCGCCGCACGGCAAGCTCTTGCACGGGCCCATCGCCGGCTTCGACCTGGCAAAAACCAAGGTGGTCATCGCCGAGAGCAAAGAGACGCTGATCGCCGACATCTGGTCGGACCCGCTCGTCGTCGTCGGCGGCCGCATCTACGCGCGCTACCAGCTCGGCGGCCCTTCGGAGATCCGCGTCTTTGACCTCGACGGCAAGCCCCAGCCCGGCCCGCAGCTCTTGCCGATCTCGTCGGTCGGCGACGTCGTGCCCCTGAAGAACGGCGATGTGCTCTACGCCAATGGCTCGTTCGTCGATCCCCTCGTCGTCTATCGCTTCAACCCCAAGAAAAAGCAGACAACAAAGACGGCGCTGGCGACGAAGTTCCCGGTCGATCTCACCGGCGTCACCGTGGTGCGCGAGATGGCGACGTCAAAGGACGGCACACAGGTCCCGGTGAACATCCTGTTGCCCAGGGGCGTGAAGCCCGGCGCAAAGATCCCGTTCGTCGTGACGGGCTACGGCGGCTACGGCGTCAACATCGAGCCCGGCTTCCAGGCCAGCAAGAGCGTCATCCTCGACGCCGGCGTCGGCCTGGCCATCGTCAACCTGCGCGGCGGCGGCGAGTTCGGCGAGAGCTGGCACGCGGCCGGCGCGCTCACGCACAAGCAGAACGTGTTCGACGACTTCGCCGCGGCCCTCGACCACCTCGTCAAGCAGGGCCACGCGGCCCCCGGCAAGATCGCCATCACCGGCGGCAGCAACGGCGGCCTGTTGATGGGCGCGATGCTCACGCAGCAGCCCGAGAAGATCGCTGCGGTGGCCTCGTTCGTCGGCATCTACGACATGCTGCGCGTCGAGAGCGAGCCCAACGGCGTCTTCAACACCACCGAGTTCGGCAGCGTCGCCGACAAGGCCCAGTTCGACGCGCTCTACGCCTACTCGCCCTACCACCACGTCAAAGACGGCACGGCCTTTCCGCCGACGCTCTTCATCATCGGCAAGAACGACGTGCGCGTGGCCCCCTGGCACTCGCGCAAGATGCTGGCCCGCCTGCAAGCGGCTTCGTCGTCGACGTCGCCGATCTTGTTGACCACGACGTCTGACGCCGGCCACGGCATCGGCAGCGGCGTCGACACCATCGTCGCCCAGAACACCGACGCCTTTTCATTTCTGCTGACGAACCTCGGCGTGACCTACGCCGCGCCGGCTGCAACGACGACGACGACGACTCAGCCTGCGGCGACAGCGCCGGCGACGACCGCGCCAACGACGACCGCGCCAACGCCGACCGCGCCCACGACGACAGCGCCGAAGTAGCTCAGGGCCGAAGTAGCTCAGGGCCGCGCGACGACCTCGAGGGTGACGCCGGCGGGCGTGCTGGTCGGGCGCCAGCCGTCGAACGCGGCGCCGGCATCGAGGGCCAGCGACACGGCGTCACCGCCGCGCAGGGTGACGTCGACGATGGTCTTGTTTTTTCCGAGGGTGCGCGGCTTGACCTTCACCACCCGCCGCACCTTTTCCAGGCGCGCCGCCAGAGCCGTCAGCTGCTCCGGCAGCAGCGCGCCCTGGACCTCGACGACGACGCGGACGCCGCGGGCCGCGCGCCTGCCCAGCGCGGCCTCGAGAGCGGGCATGAGCTTGTCGCACAGGCGCGCGGCGGCGCCTTTTTCGGCTTCGTTGCTCGAGTGCGCCGGGAAGCGGGTGTGCACCTGCTCGCTGGCGAGCACGTCGCCGGTGTCGACGCGCACCACGCGGATGGAGCCGTCGGCCTCGCCGCTGAAGGTCGACATCGGCGTCGGCGCCGCGCGGGTCTGCACGACCCCGACCACGAGAACGTCGACCTCGTCACCGGTCAAGGTCTCGGGCACGCGGCCCTGCAGCAGCTCGCGCGCGGCCACCTGTTTGCGCAGGCGTCCGACGACGGCGGCGTCGACGACGTTGGCGTCGCGATCGGCGAGCACCTTGCCGACGCAGGTCTCGACCGGATGCGTGAGCAGCGCAGCGCCGGCTTGATCGACCTCGTCGATGACGACGCCCACCCGCAGGTCGGCCAGCGGATCGTCGCCGGCCTTGACCGCCTCGGGGTCGAGCAGGGCCGAGGCGGCCTGGCGCAAGGCGCCGACCACCACCGTCGGCTGGGCGCTGCCAGACGAAGCGGGGGCGACGCTGCCGGCGGCGCTGACATTGCTCGCGGCGCTTTGGATGGCGCCGACCAGCCCGCTGACATCCTTGGCCGCCACCACGCGCGAAGAGCGGGCCAGCACCGCAGCCTGAGCCGGGTCGATGAGCGAGAGGAAGATCAAGACCTGGCCGCCGACGACGCCGACCTCGCCGGCGACGATGCGGTCGGTCTTCAAGGCGTGCGACAGATCGGCCACGCAGCGCTCGTCGCTGCAGCCCATCAACTGCTGGGTGGCGTTGACGTCGAGCATCGTCGCCAGCTCCGCGGCGCCGAGCACCTTGCTCTGCGGAGCGGCCGCGGCCACACCTTCGGTGAGCGCCGCCGAGAGCAGCCGCGCCAGGGGCGCGTCGGTGGGCGACGCGGGCCGCAGGGCGAGCACCGCGATCGACGGCGGACCCGCTGGGCCCGATGGACCCGATGGACCCGATGGACCCGATGGAGCTGAAACGGTCGGCGTCTGGCTGACGAGCAGCGCGGCAAGCAAGGCAAGCATGAGGGAACGGTACCGCGACGGCGGGGAGGCACGGCCGTCGACGCTTCCATGACAACATCGCCACCCGGATCGCCGCTCGGGAGGCTCACGTGCGTCATGCCCTGCTGTTTGCGCTGCTCGCGTCGCTGTCGGTGATCGCGACCCAGCCGGCCCGCGCCGAAGACGACGCCAAGCTCGGCATCGCGGTCTTGAACCCGACGACGTCCGGCGACATCCCCGCCGACCTGTCGCCGGTGCTGGCCGGCTTGATCTCGACGCGCCTCGATCAACCGGGGGTCTTTCGCGTGGTCACCGAAGACGACGTCAAACGCATCGTCAGCTTCGACCAGATGAAGACCGCGCTCTCTTGCGACGATCAAGCGAGCTGCCTCTCGGAGGTCGGCGCCGCCCTCGGCGTGCCCTGGCTGTTGACCAGCCACGTCGCCCAGCTCGGCGCCACCTACATCGTCAACCTCACGCTCATCGACATCGACAACGCCCGAAGCGTGAAGCGTGAGTCGTCGACGTATCCGAGCCTCGACGCCCTGGTCGCGGGACTGCCGGCGCAGGTCGAACGCACCACCGCCAGCCTGCTCTACCGGCACAAGGGCAAGCTGCTGGTCATCGCCAGCGAAGAAGGCGCCACCGTCGCCGTCGACGGCAGCGCCATCGGCACCACGCCGCTGCCCGAGCAGGAGGTGGCTTCGGGTCCGCACCGCGTCACCGTCGTCAAGGAGGGATTCATCCAGCACGCCGTCGACGTCACCGTCCAACCAAAAGAACAGGCGCTCGTGGACGCCCGGCTGCGGCCCTCTCCGGAATTCCTCGCCGCCTACCAGTCGCGCACCGGCGGGCAGCGGCTGGCGGCCATCGGCAGCGGCGTCGCCGGCGTCGTCGGTGTCGCCGCCGGCGCCGTCGGGCTCACGCTGTTCGCCGTGCAGCGCCAGGGCCTGGCCGACGAGCTCGGCGAAAACGACGACGGCACCGTGCTGCTGACGCGCGGCACCGATCAAGAGCAGAGCTACAACTCCCTGCTCGCCTCGTTCTGGGGCGGCATCGGCGCCGGCGTCGTCGGCGTGGCCCTCGGCGCGACGTCGGCGGCGCTGTTTTTCAGCGGAGAAGACCCCGCCCGCTACGACGTCGTTGGCGGCCGCGCCGAATGACCGGCAGCCATCCAGCCACCCGTCCTCGACGCGGCCAAAGGGCAGCCCTCAGCGGGCCGCGTCTTTGACGATCTGCTCGAGCGCGTCCTTGTTGGCGCGCACGCTCTTGGCGAGGCTCCACTGGCCGCGGGCCCGCACCAGGTTGTGATCGCCGCGCGTCTTGTACTTTTGATCGTTCCAACCAAAGTACGATTCTTCCAATGCGTCGCCGCAAAAACGGGCCGAGAGCTCGACGCAGATCGTGAAGAGGCCGTCGACGAGAGCGCCGGTCTCTTCAGGCAATAGAAACGGCTTCTTTGGCGCGGAAAAATAACCCTCGATGGCGGCCCGAAACAGGTCGACGTCGATGGCGGCGGCTTCGACGTCTTCGCCGCTGGGGTTGCACCAGCTGCGCAGGGCGTCGCCCATCTCGAGTGCCCACTGGAGCTTCTGCAGGGTGTCGAGATCGACGAGGCACAAGCCCTGGCCGGTCGCGTCGAACAAGACGTTGGAGATCTTGAGGTCGCCGTGGGCGTGCCGCACCGGCAGCGTCGTCAGATTCGGCAGTCGGGCGCCGGCGTCGAGGATCTCCATGCCGAGGGAGCCCGCCTCTTTGCCGAGACGATGGTTGCGGTGCCTGGCGAGCGACCGCGCCAGCTTCACCAGGTGCTTGCGCGTGTCGTGCACGCCCTCGCGCACGTGCCGGTAGGCGTGGCCGAGGTCTTCGACGGCGCCGTGGAAGCGGGCGACCAGGGCGCCGGCGGCGCGGGCCTGCGCTGGCGACGTGAGCTTGTCGACGCTGGTGCCGTCGACGAACGAGATCATCCGCCAGACCACGGGGGCCTGGGCCTCACCGCCCCCGGAAACGTCAGCAGCAGGAGCGACCACCACGCACGAGGCGCCGTCGTCGGTGCGCAGCAGGCGCGGGGTCACGAGGCCCTTCTTTGCCAGGTGGGTGGTGACGGCGTCGAGGTCGTCGTTGACCGAGGCGGCAAAGATGCGGTGCAGCCGTTGCGCGATCGCGCGCTCCCCGCCCTGCCGCTCGACGAGAAAAGTGCGGTTGATGAGCCCGCTGCCAAAGGGCCGGTGGGCGGCGCCGGCATAGGCGGACCAGCGCGCCAGCACGGTTTCGGGCCCCGCTTCGGGTGCGACTTCGGGGATGACGGTCTCGGTGGTGGCGGCTTCGTCGGTCATGGACGCGCAGCGTAGCCAAAACGCCGACGCAGGACAGGCGTCAGCTGACGACGTCGAACCACAAGGGCGTGCGGTCGGTGGGGTCGCCGTTGTAGTTGATGAGGATCTCGGTGCCGGCCACGATGTCGGTCAACGCGACATACTCGAGCACGTTTTTCACGAAGTCTTTTTTATAGAACGCGTTGGGCTCGTAGCTGTGGTTGTAGAGGCTGCCGCAGCCCAGCGCGACCGCCAGACCCGTGCTGCCCGGGAACCAATCGTACACATAATGATCGAGCACGGTAGCGCACAACGCAGCAACCTCGGCGGTGCCGACCGGGATGACCGGCGCCAGCTCGATGGTTTCGCCGGCGGCGATGTCGCAGCCGGCGACGACGCCGCGGCCCTTGCCGGGGATCTCGACGACGCACAGGCGGTCGACGACGGTGTCGGGGGTCGGGGGACGCTCCAGCAGGGAGTCGACGACGAGCGCGAGGTGGCCGGGGCTGCCCATGTGCGAAGCGATCTCCAGAAGCGCGGCGACGGTTGCGCCGGCCCTACCTCTCGATCCTCTCGATCCGTTCGGTCGGGCGCAATGGCTGCGTTGCTGGAAGCCCGAGATGACCGCCGAGCTGGCCGCCAAGATGGCCGCCAAGATGGCCGTCAAGATGACGCCGAGCTGGCCGCCTCGACGCCAGAGCGCCCGACAGGCGCGTCATTTCCAGCACGACCTCCAACCACGACGCTTCCTGCGCCGGACTTCGACGGCTCGTCCGCACGGTGCACCAACAGCTCCCACTTCCTAGGCCGGCGCTCCACCACGACGCGAGCGAGACTCGCCAAGGAACACCGATGCCCCTGCTGACCGTCACCAAAGACGCGAAGATCCCGGTCGAGTTGCACTACGAAGACCACGGGGTCGGCAAGCCCGTCGTGTTGATCCACGGGTGGCCGCTGAGCGGCCGGGCCTGGGAGCCGCAGGTGCCGGCGCTCGTCGCCGCCGGGCACCGCGTCATCACCTACGACCGCCGCGGCTTCGGCGGCTCGTCGCAGCCCTTCACCGGCTACGACTACGACACCTTTGCCGCCGACCTCGACGCGCTGATGCGCCACCTCGACCTGAAGGAGGCAACGCTCGTCGGCTTCTCGATGGGCGGCGGTGAGGTCGTGCGCTACCTCGCCCGCTACGGCACCGACCGCGTCAAAAAGGCGGTCCTGGCGTCGGCGGTTCCGCCGTATCTGCTGAAGTCGACAGACAACCCCGACGGCGGGCTCGATGAGGCCACCATCGCCAGCTTCGAGTCGGCGGTGAAGGGCGACCGCCTCGCGTTCCTGGAGCAGTTCACGACGAACTTCTTCAGTGCCGGCAAAGAGCTGAAGGTCAGCGAGGCCCAGGTCAAATACGCCCGCGACCTGGCAGCGTTCGCCTCCCCGAAGGGCACGCTTGATTGCATCGCTGCGTTCGCGCGCACCGACTTCCGCGACGACCTGAAGAAGGTCACGGTTCCGACGCTGGTCATCCACGGGGACGCCGACGGCATCGTCCCCTTCGAGGTCAGCGGCAAGCGGTCGGCGGCCGCCATCGCGGGAGCAAAGCTCGTCGTCATCAAGGGCGGCCCGCACGGCATCAACGCCTCGCACGCGGCGGAGTTCAACCAGGCGCTGCTCGCGTTCCTCGCGGGTTGACCCGGTAGCGAAGCGGCGCGCGATGGTCGGCGCCCGATGGTCGGCGCGCGACCGGCGCGACTACCGGCGCAAAGGCAAAAAGGTGACGCGGGCGTTGGCGTCGGCGACGTCGGCGCCCGGGTCGACGACGACGATGGCCGCCATGCCCCGGGAGGTCTTCTTGTCGAGCATGGCGATGCCGATGCTCGAGGCCGAGCCGACATTCACGAACAGGGACTTCGAGGGCTTCTTCATCGGCAGGGCCAGGCCCTTGTGCTTCAGCGGATCGTCGGTGGCCCGCCCGCCGGCCTCGAGGATGTGGCCAAAGATGCCGAAGCGCACGCCGCCGTCTTGCAGCAGCCTGGCCAGGTCGACGTCGCCGACGTTGCCGAAGTCGTGGGTGGCGTCGAGGGCCTTTTTGTCGGGCCCGCGCGGCGGACCATGCGCGGTGAGCACCACCAGCTCGTGCTTCGCGTTGATGCCGTCGACGATGGCGCGGACGGCGTCGACGTCTTCGGGCTTGTAGTGGCAGCCGCCCTGCTTGACGAACTGCTTCACGCTCCAGCCGGGCAGCGAGACGAGGTGCACGCCGCCGAGGTCGAGATCGCGGATGAAGTTGAGGTTGAAGAACGCGGGGTTCGCCTGCTCGGCCTCGAAAAAGGCTTCGTTGAAGCCGCCGGTCCACTCGCTGTTGCCCGAGTGCACGAGGATCGGCCGCTCGTTGCCAAACACCTCGCCGAGCATCTTGACGACGTCGTGGATCTCGGCGGTTTCAGCGACATCGCCGTTGCACAGGATGACGTCGGCTTTGGCTTTGTCGAACGCGGCCCGCGCCTTGATGAGGTTCTGGCGGGTGTCGTCGGCGGCGTCTTTCACGGCCCCCAGCACGCCGATGGTCAGCGGCCCCGTCCAGCGCCCCGCGCGCACGGCGGTGGTGCCGTTCACGGTCCACGAGACACCCCCGACAAGCTTTTGCAGCGGCGTGTCGAGGACAAAGGCCGGCGGCGGACACTTGCTGCCGTAGTGCTCGGGCACCTCGGCCCAGGTGCGCGGGTGATCCGGCGGCGGCGCCACGATCTTTTCCGGCGGGCGCTCGATGGGCTTGTCGGCAGCGCAGCTGCCCAGCAGGGCGACGACGACGACGACGACAGCGGCAGCGAAGAAGCGCACGCGACGAGGCTAGTCCGACTCCGGCGCCGGCGCGCGTTCCCCACCGTGACCCCGCCGCGACATCGACAAGACGTTGACCGTCGAGCCAGCGTCGGGCCACGCTGGCGCTCCCGTTTTGCCCGGAGGCCGTGATGGCGACAAAGAAGAAGAACGCGAAGCAGCCGGCGAAAAAAGCGAAGCCCGCCGCCCAGAAGCCCGCGAAAAAAGCCGCGAAAAAAGCCGCGACGAAGCCCGCCAAAAAGGCCGCGGCGAAGCCGACAAAGAAGCCCGTCAAACAGACCGCGAAAAAGAGCGCAAAGACGGGCGCGAAAAAAGCATCAGCGCCGAAGTCCTCCCAGAAGACCGCCGCGAAGCCCGCGAGATCAGCCACGAAGAAGCCCGCAAAAAAGGCAGCGAAACAGGCAGCGAAACAGGCGGCGAAAAAGGCGGCACCGAAAGCGGCGGCGTCGACGTCAAAGGCGACGGCCACGCTGGTGCAGCACGTGTTCATCAAGGGCACTCCCGCCGAGGTCTACCAGGCGCTGACCGACCCGGCCGCGCACGGCGCGTTCACCGGCACGGTCGCCACCGGCGAGCCCATCGTCGGCGGCACGTACACGGCGTCGTCGGGCTACATCCACGGCACCTTTGAGAAGCTCGAACAGAACAAGCTGATCGTGCAGACCTGGACGACGACGGAGTGGCCCGCGAACACCGCGCCCTCGCGCCTGGAGATCTCCCTCGAAGACGCCGGCGACGGCACCGAGCTGACGATGACCCACTCCGAGGTCCCCGCGGGCCAGGCCGAGGCCTACCGCCAGGGCTGGATCGACTACTACTGGAACCCCCTCCGCGCCCATTTTGGAAAGGCCGCCTGAGCCATGGTGAGCAAGAAAACCACGAAGCCGCCGTCGTCGTCGAAAAAGAAGAAGCCGACCCAGAAGGCCGCAACGAAGTCGGTGACCAGAGCCGCACAGAAAAAGCCGGCAAAAAAGAAAGCCGCAAAGAAGCCCAACACAAAGGCGGCGAAAAAGGCCGCGACGAAGCCCGCCAAGAAGCCCGCCAAGAAGCCGGCAAAGAAAGCCGCCAAGAAGCCGGCGACCAGAGCCGCACAGGAAAAGCCGGCAAAGAAAGCCGCAAAGAAGCAGCCCAGGAAAGCCGCAAAGAAGGTCCGCATCCGCGGCACGCGCCATGAGCCATCGGTGATGCTGCTCGTCGACATCCCGCTGCCCCTGCAGCTCGACGAGCGGGTGCTGCGCTTCGACATGCCCATCGACGAAGCCCTCGGCGACCTCGGCTCGGTCGGCGGCGGCGGCTCGTGGGAGCAAAGCTGCAACCTCGAGGTCGAGGTCCACGACATCGCCCGGGCCCTGCCGATTCTTCGACGGGTGCTGGTCGAATCGGCAGCGCCAAAAGGATCGAGCATCGTGCGCCTCGCCGACGACGGCGCCATTGAAGTGTTGTTCGAAGTGCCGATGTGACGCCGCGTCGGCCGACCTGCGTCGGCCGACCGTCGTCAGTGCCTTCGTCAGCGCCGTCGTCAGTGCCGTCGTCAGTGCCGTCGTCAGCGCCGTCGTCAGCACCGTCGTCAGCCCCGCCGTGGTCGCGCAGCAGCGGCGCCGACGACGTCGTCACTGGCCGGAAATCGGTTTGTTGACACCGGGGCGGTT
>JBKJNL010000883.1:0-6579 GCA_046593615.1 Myxococcota bacterium
GCCGCCGCCGATGCCGGCGTAGAGCAGCGGCGAGCGGGCCGGCGGCGGGGGCGCCTGGGGGGCCTGGAAGGCCTGGCCAGCCATGTTCGACGAGAAATTGGGGCCGGAGACGTCGAAGCCGCCGCCCATGCCCATGCCGCCCATGCCCTGCAGGCCCTGGGGTGGGCGCTGGCGGGTGGGATCGGTGACCTCGGCGCCGGCGTCGAGGTCGACACCGGCCAGGCTCGAGAATGGCAGCGAGCCGGAGATGCTGGCGTCGTCGGCGGGCCGCGGCGCGTTCAGGTCGTCGTCGTCGGCGGGAACCGGTCCTTTGCTGAGGCGGTCGATTTCGTCGTTGACGAGGTTGGCGAGAGCCGACGACGCCGACGGGCGCCACTCGGCTTCAGCCGGAGCCGGCGGGGTGGACGGGCCGCCGCCGCGCGCGGTCATGCCGGCGCCACCGCCGATGAGGCCGCTCATGCCGCTCATGCCGCCCATGCCGCCGCCGCCGCCCGCGGCTTCGGCGAGGTTGGCGGCCTGGTAGACGTCGGTGAGGCCGTGGGGGCGCCACGCCGGATCGCTCTCTTCGTCGCCGAGGGGCGGCGCGTTGTCGAAGGGCGAGCCGCCGCCGCCACCGCCCCCAAAGGCCATGTCATCGATGGGCGAGCCGACGTCGAAGCTGTTGGGCTTGCCGTTGCCCTTCTTGCGCTGGTCGGTCGCTTCGGGGGCGGGGGCGATCTTGGGCATCGGCACGCGGTCGAACAAGGCTTTGACGGCGTCGATTTCGCCGGCGGGCAACCAGTCGCCCATGCCGGACTTCCACACCAACGAGTCGCGGTCGACGCGGCCGCCTTCGATGTGGCGACCGAGCTCGGCGAGCGTGAGCGGGCCGACGTCTTCGTCGTCGATGGCGGCGTGCCAGACCGAGGCCGCGGGTCCGTCGTCGGCGCCGTCGGGGGCGTCTTTTTTCTTGGCGTTGCCGCCGGCGCGCTTGTCGTCCCACAGGCCACTGGCTTCGTCGCTCTGCGGGCTGAGGTCTTTGCGCAGCGAGTCGAGGGCGTCTCGGTCGACGACGGAGGCGCTCGCCGCCGTCTGCTTGCGCAGCTGGTTCATGGCGTCGACGTCGAGCACGCGGGTGGGGCCGCGGCTTCCTTCGCCCGAATCACCGTGCAGGTCGCCTTCGGAGCCGGCGGCGGCGGCCATCGCGTCGAGGGTCGGGCGCCCTTCGTCGAACATGTTGTTGAAAGCGCCGGCGAGCTGGTCGTCGAGGGCGTCACCGATGCTGGACTCGCCTTTGACGGCGGGGGCTTCGGCGACGGCGGCGGGGGCGGCCGGGGGCTTCTCTTCGGGCGGCAGCCGGGCCGCGGCCTGCGCCACGGTCTTTTCGGGCGGCGCTTCGGACGCGCCACCGCCGGCGGCTCCGTCTGCAGCAGCGGCTTCGGTGTGGCCGTCCAGGCCCTGCATGCCCATCTCGGTCTTGTCGGCGCCCCACGACGGCGCCGCGTCTTCGTCGCCGAGCTGGGTGTCGCCACGGTTGGCCATCATCGAGACGGGGGCCGGGCGGGCGGGGCCCGTGCTCTCGGTGTTGGCGTCGTCGTCGTCGGCGGCACCGGCGGCGGCGCCGCGATCGATGCCGGACTTCTCGATGTGCAGCGGCTGCGGCGCCGTTGCGTCGATGTTGGGCGGGGCGTCGAGCGGCGATGCCTTGGAGCGCTCGGCCACTTCGACGCGCGGGCCAACGTCTTTGCCGCCGGCTTCTTTGCGCTGATCTTTGGCGGGTGCTGCCGCGGCAGGTGCTGCTGCGGCGGGGGCCGCCTCAGCAGCGGCGCCTTCGGGGCGCACGATGATGACGTGGCTGCAGCGCTTGCACTTGACCTTGACGCCGCGCTTGCCGACTTTTTCGTCGGCAATCATGTACTGCGCGTGGCAGCTCTCGCACTCGAACTTCATGCGTGGCTCCGCTGTGCGACCCAGGGGGGCCACGGACACAATCCTGAACGCACGTGACGCGCGGAGGATCTCCTCCCGAAGGTACCGGCGTCGACGGGGGGTGGTCAACGAACGTTCCAGGCTCTCGCTCGTCGCCGAACGCCAGCGGCTGCCCCGGTCTGGCCGCGCTCGCTGTGCCTGGGGTGCGGGACGCGCCCTTCATCTGCGGCGATGCGACGTGGTACCCGCGGCCATGCTGCGCACTCTCGCCGTCGCCTCTCTCTTCGCGTTGGTGTCCTGCGCCCAGCCGGCGCCGTCGGGGGCTGAAGCCGGTACGGCGACGACGGCGACGGCGGCGGCTGCCCCGCTGGCGGGCGATGACGACGGGCCGACGGCGGCCGAGCTGGGCCAGCGTTCGCCGGACTTGATCGACGCCCGGACCCGGCCCGAGCCGCACCCCGACATCCCGCACGGCACCGAGCTCACGGCCTATGTCGGCCCGCGATTCCTGACGGGCGATGACTTCCTGCCCGAGGCCCGCGTCGTCGTCGCCGACGAGCACGGCCGGGTGCGGCTGTTGATGAAGCAGGTGCCGAGCCCCAATCCGTACAAGACCGTGACCCTGCCCGGGAAGCTCGCCGTCGCCGGCCTGCACGACGCCCACCTGCACATCGAGGGCATCGGCATGGGCCTCGAGAACCTGGATTTGACGACGACGAAGTCGGCCGCGGAGCTCTCGAAGAAGGTCTCGGACTTCCAGAAGAACCACCCCGGGCTCGCGGTGCTCAAGGGGCGCGGCTGGGATCAATCGCGGTTCCCGAAGCAGGCGTTTCCGACGTGGCGCGACCTCGAGGGCGCGGCGTCGGTGCCGGTGTTCCTCACCCGCGTCGACGGCCACGCCGCTCTCGTGAACAAGCAGCTGCTCGACATCGCCGGCATCACGAAAGGTACGAAGGACCCCGATGGCGGCCGCATCCTGCGCGATGAAAAAGGCGAGCCCACCGGCGTGCTGGTCGACAACGCCATCGACCTCATCACCAGGCACCTGCCGGCGCACAACGACGCTGACCGCGAGCGTTGGCTGACCCGCGGCCTCGACGCCTGCGCCGACGCCGGCCTCGTGGCCGTCCACGACATGGGCATGGACGTCGCTTCAGCAAAAATATTGTTGAAGCTCGATCAGGCCGGGAAATTACCAACCCGGGTCTTCGTCTATCTCGACGGCACCGCCGACGCCTCGTATGATTTTCTGGGTACCGTGAAGAACAGTGAGATGCTCTCTTTCATGGGCGTAAAACTGTATGCCGATGGGGCCCTCGGCTCGCGCGGCGCGGCGCTCATCGACGACTATTCCGACGAGCCCGGCAAGAAGGGGCTGCTCGTGACCGAGCCCGCCGTCCTCGAGAGGCGCATCGTGCAGGTCCACCAGAAGGGCTTTCAGGCCGCCGTCCACGCCATTGGCGACCGCGCCAACCGCACCGTCATCGAGCTGTTGACGAAGCACCACGCCGTCGACGTCCGCGACCGGCTCGAGCACGCGCAGGTCATGGCCGTCGACGACATTCCGCGGCTGTACGCGCCGCGCATCACGGCCTCGATGCAGCCGACGCACGCCACCAGCGACATGCGCTGGGCCGAAGCCCGCGTCGGCAAAGAGCGCCTCAAGGGCGCCTACGCCTGGCGCACCGTCGTCGACAGCGGCGCCGACCTGGCGTTTGGCTCCGACGCCCCGGTCGAGGATGTGCGGCCGGCCTGGGGCATCTACGCGGCGCTCACGCGGCAGGATCACGACGGCAACCCCAAGGGCGGGTTCACGCCGCAGCAAAAGCTGACGACGACGGAGACCCTGCAGGCCTTTGCCCGCGGCGCCGCCTGGGCCGTCAACCTCGAGCGCCACGCCGGCGCGCTCACGCCGGGCATGTACTTCGACGTCTCGTTGTTCGACGTCGACGCCGCCGCCTCCGCCGACCCAAAGGCCTGGCTCACGGCCCGGCCCACGGGCACGGTGGTCGGTGGGCGGTTGCGCGCGCCCACGCCGTAGAGCAGGACCGAAAGCACGATCGAAAGCAGGACGGGCACCATGGCAAAGAAGAACAAGAAGCAGCAGTCGTCGTCGTCGCCCGATGCGTCGTCAGATGCGTCTTCGTCGCCGTCTCTTGCCGCTTCGTCGTCCGTGCCCGTCGCCGTCGTCGTCGCCAGCGCGCCCTTGACCGGCGAGGCCGGCGAGCTCGAGCGCGCCTGGGTGCTCGGCAACTTTGCAAAGGTGCGCCACCTCGCGGCGACCGCGACCACCGACAGCGGGCGGGCGGTGGCTGCGCGCTTGTTGAACATCGTCAAGATCGAACGCGAGCAGATGATGGTCGGCCTGGGCGCCCTGGTGTTCATCACCATCGCCGCCGTGCTGGCCCTCACCTGAGCACCTGAGCGGGTCGAACCAGTTGACCTGATCTGGGTCGACGATCTGCCCCAACCGCCCGAAGTTGCGGCACAATCTGACATCATCCTGATGACCGACCGACGCCGGTGACGGCGCCGCCGATACCCGACGTGCCCGCGCTGTCGGGCCTGTTCCGTTGATCATTCAGAGGTGAGTCGTGGTCTCCATCAATCGCCCGTCGTCGAGCCTGCCTGCCACCGACCCCAGCCGCGATCGCAGCCGCGAGCACACGGTGCGCGCCGGCGACAACCTCACGGCCATTGCCGCCCAGCACGGCGTCACGCTGCAACAGCTGATCGCGGCCAACCCGCAGATCAAGAACCCGAACCTCATCCACCCCGGGCAGGTCGTGAACGTGCCGGGTCAGGCCGCGGCGCCCGCGTCGTCGTCGTCGATGCCCGCGCCCCCGTCGTCGTCGTCGTCGGCCGAGGGCCCACGTCGTCTGCCCGAGCCGGCCATCGACCCGGGAACGCTGCGCGCACCCGGCGAAAAAGGCGCCGCCGCCGTCCCCGCCAACGCCCGCGTCGCCGTCATCGGCGACAGCCACATGGCCGGTGCCTTTGGCGGCGCGCTGAAAGAAAAGCTCGCGAGCCACCTCGACGCCGGCGGCGGCCACCTCAACAGCTTCACGGGCGTTCCGTCGGCGGGTGTGTCGCAATTCATGAACGGTGCGGCGACGCAGGCGGGCAGCCAGACGTTCCAGACGCCGAAGATCGACGACGTGCTGCGCGGCAAACCCGACGTGCTCGTCGTCGGCCTCGGCAGCAACATGCTCGGCAACAGCGTCGACGCCAACAAGGCGCAGATCGCCCAGCTGCTCGACAAAGCCGACGCCGCCGGCACAAAGGTGACATGGGTCGGTCCGCCGAACATGAACGGCTTCGGTGGCAACTTGCAGGGCGACCAGCCCGAAGGCCGCTTCTACCGCGCGCTCTCCGAGGTAAACGCCGAGCGGCGCGCCGCGGGCAAGCCTGAGATGACCATCGTCGATTCGCGCGGCGCCACCCGCGCACGCGACACCAGCGACGGCGTCCACTTCGCCGGCGCGCCCGCAAGAGCGTGGGCCGATGACGTGTTCGCCGACGCCACGCGCGGCAGCGCCCCGAGCAGTGCCCCGAGCAGTGCCCCGAGCAACGGATCGAGCGGTGCGCCGACCGGCGGCGTGAGCGGTCCGCCGTCGCCGTCGTCGTCGGCGGCCAACGTCAGCGCCGCCGAGCTCAAGCAGATCGTGCCCAACCTCTCGACCGCAAAAGCCACCGAGGTCGCGCAGAACCTCAACGTCGCCATGCGCGAAGCCGGCATCACGACGCCGCGGCAAAAGGCGGCGTTCGTCGCCCAGCTCGCGCACGAGTCGGGCGGCTTTCAGTTCATGGAAGAGATTGCCTCGGGCCGCGACTACGAAGGCCGCCGCGATCTCGGCAACACGCAGCCCGGTGACGGCGAGCGCTTCAAGGGGCGCGGCTACATCCAGGTCACCGGCCGCGCGAACTACACCGCGGCCGGCAACGCCCTCGGCCTCGACCTCGTCAACAACCCCCAGCTCGCCAGCAAGCCCGAGAACGCCGCGCGCATCGCGGCCTGGTTCTGGAAATCGCGGGGCCTGAATGAGACCGCCGAGCGCGGTGATTTCCGCGAGGTCACCCGGCGCATCAACGGCGGCTTCAACGGCATGGAAGAGCGCCAGATGTACTACGACCGCGCCCAGCGGGCCCTCGCTGACAACGGTGGGTTGCCGGGCGGTGATGCTCCGTCGTCGTCGTCGTCGTCGTCGTCGTCGTCGTCGTCTGGGTCTGGCAACAGCGGCGGCAGCGCCATCGTCGAGGCCGGCGACACGCTGAGCAAGCTCGCCGCGCGCAACGGCACCACCGTCGACGAGCTGCTGCGCGCGAACCCGCAGCTGACGAACCCCAACCGCATCTATCCCGGTCAGAAGCTCACGCTGCCCTGATCTTCGGCGGGCGGCGCGCGGAATGACGCGCAGCGGCACATCGTTGCTGCTGCATGCCTGACATCGTTCACGTGGCCCTCGCCGATGCGCGGGGCCACCTCATGCGCGCGCATGTGCTGCGCGAGGTCCTGTCGCGCGCCGGCGTCACCGTCGACGTCGTCACCACGCAGGCGGCGGGGGTGGCGTTCCTGGCGGCGTTGGGCACGCCGGCGGCGTTGCTGCCCGGCGGGTTCCACATGGCCGTCGACGACCGGCACCGCCTGCAGCTCGGTCGCACGCGACGCCG
>JBKJNL010000033.1:0-9833 GCA_046593615.1 Myxococcota bacterium
GCTCGACGGGCGGCTGTTCCAGCCTTCCGAAGGCCTGCTCCAGGAGCTCACGCCGACGGGCCCTGTCGAGGTCCCCGGCGTCAGCAGCGCCACCCTGCACCACGGGGCCATCTTTGGCCTGGCCCAGCAGGGCACCCTCGGCGTGGTGCGCTCCGACGACGCCGTCACGTTCACGCCAGTGTCGACCGAGGTGTTTGGCAAGCTCACCGCCACCAACGACGCCCTCTACGGCCTGCGCGTCGACGGCGACCTGCGCTTGTTCCGCTCCGACGACGACGGCCTCACCTGGCTCGAGCTGCCGGAGAGCGTGCCGTTTCTCGGCTTCAACGAGATCTTTTTCAACGTGCTCGGCAACGACGGCGAGATCTTCTGGGTCATCGCCATCGCCGACGTCAGCGCCAGCGCCAACTCGGCGCCGGCGGGGCAGATCGTCGAGGTGCGGGGCTCGGCCGTCACCAAGGTGGCCGAGATCCCGTTCCCGACACTGACCGTGTTTCCGCGCTTCGTCACCGCCGACGGCCTCGCCGTCCGCGCCCTCGACAACCTGCCGGAGCGCAAGCCCGACCAGCTGTTGATCGGGCTTCGCGAGGAGTCCCGGCCGGGCCTCGTTCCCGACTTCAAGCCGCTGCATTTCAGCAGCCCGTTCTTCAACGACCTCGAGGTCCCGGCATCGCCGCTGGGCCTCGACGCCGACGGCCACCTGCTGGTGGGCATGGCCGACATGGTGATGCGCAGCGAGCTGCCGTTGTCGCTGTCGAACAACCAGCGCGACGAAATCCTGGCCGGCCCAGGCTGCCAACAGCGCAACCACCGCGAGCGCGTCATCAAAGACATCAACGACGTCGTCATCAGGAACGAGGGGCCAGAGACCGTGTTCGTGCGCACCGTCGACGACCTCGGCCGCTGGTTCACCCAGGGACCTCTGGCCGCCGGCGCCGAGCTCACCACCCGCATCAACGGCGGCGGCTACGTCATGGCCTCGGACCCCGCCGATGACACCTGCCTCGGCTACCACGACGCCCCCGACGAAGGCGGCGAGGTCGTGCTGCGTTGAGCGGCTGCGGTTGACGCCGGCACGGGTTCCAGCACAACCGGAACGGTCCATCGCGTTTGACGACGACGAAGTCGCAGGACCGTTCCGCTTTCGCGCAAACCCTTGAAGTACCGGAGCTTTTTTGACCCGCCCCGGCGCTATTTCAGGTGCTTGGCGGCGTCGGCGTCGAGCAGCCAGCGCACGCTCTGACCGCGGCGGGCGGCCTGGGCGGCGGGCAGCTGCGAGCCCGCATCGAGGATGGCTTCGGCGGCGGCGTCGGCCTTGCCGGCCCCGCTCACGAGAAACCACAGGGCCCGGGCCCGGGCCGACGCCTGCATCGTCAAGGTGATGCGTTGCGGCGGCGGCTTCGGCGAATCGGTGATGGACATGACGAGCCGCCTCTCTTCAGAGAGCAGCGCATGGCCCGGAAAGAGCGAGCAGATGTGGCCGTCGGGTCCCATGCCGACGTGGACGACGTCGAGGGCGCCGCTGCCTTCGGTGACGCGCAACAGCTCGCGCTCGTAATCGAGGGCGCCCTGCACGACGTCGACCTCGCCGACCATGCGGTGCACGTTGTCGGTGGGGATCTGGATGCGCGACAAGAACGCGTCGACGGCGCCCTTGTGGTTGCTGTCCTTGTGATCGGGCGGCACCCCGCGCTCGTCGCCGTAGAACACGTGGATTTTTTCCCAGGGCAGCGAAGCCTGGGCGAGCACCGGGTAGAGAATCGTCGTCACCGAGCCGCCGGTGAGAGCCAGGGTGAAGATCCCGCGGCGAGCGATCGCCTGCGCCGCGGCCTCCGTCGTCTGCAGCACCAGCTCGGCGGCCAGCGCATCAGAAGAAGCAAACACGCTGCGCCGGGTCTGAAGAGCCATGGCCATGGCTACCGCACCCTCCGGGTCGCTGTCGCGTGCTTGCCCGTCGGCGACCGGCTGCGCGCTTCAGCTGTCGACCACGACGTGCGATGAGCGACCCATGACCCGCACCGCTCCACTCGCCCACGTGCTCGTTGGCCGCGTTGGCCGCGTCGTCGTCGTCGTCGTCGTCGTCGCGGCCGTGGTGGGAACCATCGGCTGCGAGAGCGCCGCCAGCGACCCCGAAGGCCCGGCCTGCACCGACGAGGTCGCCGACAGCGTCCAGGTCACCGTCGACGACGACGCCGGCGAGCCCGTCACCGACGCCGTCGTCACCTTCCGCGCCAACGACGGCATCGCCCAGCGCTGCGCGACGGAGGGCGACGGCCTCTACTTCTGCGGCGTCGAGCTGTTCGGCGACTTCGTCATCAGCGTCACCCGCACCGGCTTCGTCGGCCAGACCGCCGCCGTCACCGTCGAGCGCGACGCCGAAGGCTGCCACGTGGTCACCGAGACCCTGGCCATCACCCTGGCGCCCGTTGCCCCCGACACCTGAGCTGGGCCTGAGCTGGGCCTGAGCTGGGCCTGCGCCGAGCGCGCAGGTCCGCTGGCAGCGGCGTCAGAATTCCACATCATCGATTGCAGCCCGATGCGCACGAGCGCGGGTGTCGAGTGGGCACGGGGCGTGCGATGACCCGCGCATGAAGAACATCACCCTGCGCCCGCAGTCGCTCCTGACCCTCCTCTTTGTCGTCGTGCCCGCGGTCGTCGCTGGCGGCGCCTGCACCGAAGAGCCGACGGCACCCTGCACCGAGGTCGCCGCCGTCAGCGTCACCGTCAACGTCACCGGCAACGCCGGCGACGCCATCAACGACGCCATCGTCTCCTTCACCGTCGACGGCGGCGCCGCCAGCGATTGCTCGTTTCTCGCCGACGGCGACTACCTCTGCGGCACCGAGCAGTCCGGCGACTTCGTCATCACCATCAGCCGCCCCGGCTTCATCACCGAAACAGCCACCGCCACCGTCGCGGCCGACGAGTGCCACGTGATCGGCGAATCCGTCGCGGTCGTGCTCGACGTCGAAGGCGCCTGAGCGCCCCCAGACCGGCGAGAGCGCCGGCGACGACGTTGGCGGCATCTGGTAGGCAGGGTCGGTGCGCATCCCGGAGACCCTCGAGCTGACCCTCGGCCTCGACGACGCCGACGACGACGACGCCCTCAAGCGCTTGATCGCCCGGAAATTATCGGTGCCGGTCGAGGCCGTGCCGCAGGCCCGCATCGCCCGCAAGGTCATCGACGCCCGCAAGGGCAAGGTGCGCTTCAACGTCGTCGTCGCCACCACGCCGCCGCCCGAGCGCGACTCCCTCGGTCTGCCCCTGCCCGTCGAGGTCAAAGGACCGGCCCGCGTCGTCATCGTCGGCGACGGCCCCTGCGGTTTGTGGTGCGCCTATGAGCTGGCCCGCAAAGGCATCGCCTCGGTCGTCGTCGACCGCGGCAAGACCGTCGAGCCCCGCCGCCTCGACCTGCGCTCGCTCAACCGCCCCTACCTCGGCGTCGTCGACGACGACAGCAACTACTGCTTCGGCGAAGGCGGCGCCGGCACCTACTCCGACGGCAAGCTCTACACGCGGGCCACCAAGCGCGGCGACGTGCTCGACGTGCTCGAGACCCTGGTGCGCCACGACGCGCCCACCGACATCCTCACCGACGCCCGGCCCCACATCGGCAGCAACCTCTTGCCCAAGGTGCTCGTGGCCCTGCGCCAGCGCCTCGAGCAGTGCGGCGTGCGCTTCGTCTTTGGCGAGCGCGTGGTCGGCTTGACGACGACGACGTCGAAGTCGAACACCTCCGACCAGGGGCGGCGCGTCACGGGCGTGAAGCTCGCCAGCGGCGGCAGCATCGACGGCGACTGCGTGGTGCTGGCCACCGGCCACTCGGCCCGCGACGTCTATCGCTTCTTGCACGACGACGGCGTGCGCCTCGAGGCCAAGCCCTTCGCCCTCGGCGTGCGCATCGAGCACCCCCAGCCGCTCATCAACCGCATCCAATACGGCGCGGCCTATGAGCACCAGAAGCTGCCGTCGGCCTCGTACAAGCTGGCGACGACCAACGACGACGGCGGCGTGTTCTCGTTTTGCATGTGTCCCGGCGGCTTCATCGTGCCGGCCTCGACCGATCAAGCCGGCCTCGTCGTCAACGGCATGAGCTTGAAGCGCCGCGACAGCCCCTTCGCCAACTCCGGCTTCGTCTGCAGCATCTCCGTCGAAGACGGCGCCCGCGCCGGCTTCACCGGACCCATGGGCCTGCTCGACCTGCAGATGAAGATCGAAGCCGCCTGCAAGCAGCTCGGCGGCGGCACGCTCAAGGCCCCGGCCACGCGCGCCACCGACTTCTTGAAGAAGCGATCGTCGTCGACGACGCCCAAGACGTCGTACCAGCCCGGCCTCGAAGCCACCGACGTCGCCCAATGCCTCGACGTCGTCGGCTTGCCGCTGGCCCGCCGCCTGCGCCAGGCGCTGACGATCTTCGAAAGCAGCATGCGCGGCTACGTCTCTGAAGAAGCCGTGCTGGTCGGCGTCGAGAGCCGCACCAGCGCCCCGCTGCGCATCGTGCGCGACGACGTCACGCTCATGAGCCCCGACGTGCACGGGCTGTTTCCCGGCGGCGAAGGCGGCGGCTACGCCGGCGGCATCGTCAGCGCCGCCCTCGACGGCATCAACCTGGCCCGGGCCATCGAGCGGCACCTCGTGCTCGTCTGAGCTTTCGTCAGACGGGTCCGTCAGCCGTCGTCGAGCAGCTGTCCGGTCGCCGCGCGGATCGCCACTTCGGCGCGGCGCGCGTCGAGGGCGGCGTCGACCACCGACAGGCGGGCTTCGGCGGTGGCGCCCTCGCGCAGGTTGACGAACAGCAGCGTTGAGTCACCGGCCTCGAAGCGGACGCGTTCGGCGCCCTCGACGACTTCGGCGGCGACGACTTCGGCAGCGACCGCGGCGCCGCGGGCCTCGGCGGCGCGGCCCGCAGATCGGGCGTCTTCGACCTCGAGGGTCAGGCGGTCGACGGCGAAGCGGGTCGAGTGCTCGAGGCGCAAGATGGCCGCCTCGGTGGCCGCGAGCCGGCCCCGCGCCTGGCGCAACGGCACGGGCAGCTCGAACACGACGCCGACGTCGACGTCGGGCACGGCGCGCGTGTCTGGATCGGGATGCCACACCGACGACGACGACGAATTCGGCGGCGACGTCGGACCGATGTCTTGCGAAGCCGCCGCGGTCACCGACAACGCCGGCAGCAGCTGGTTCTCGGCGAGTCGGCGATCGACCTCGAGCTGGTCGCGCACCGCGCGCAGGCGCAGCAGCTCGGGCCGCCGGCGGCGGGCCTCGTCGACGAGCACGTCCGCCGAGACCGCCAGCAGGGGCGCGAGGCCCGATGACGTCGCGGCGATCGGCGGCAGGCGATCGCGGCCCACCACGACCGGAGCGCCGCTGTCTGCGTCGCGCAGAAACAGCGCCAGATCAAACGCGGCCTTTTCCATCGCGCGCACCGCACCCGCCAGGCGCGCGCGGCGCTGGGCCACGATGCGCGCCTGGTCTTGCTGCTCGACCAGGGCCACGTCGCCGGCGGCGACGCGGGCCCGCAGCTGGTCATCGCGCGTTGTCGCCAGGCGCAGCAGCTGCTCGGCGACGTCGAGGCGGGCGCCGGCGGCGACCCACTCCCAATAGGCGAGCGCGGCCTGGCGGCGGATCTCGAGGCGCGCGAGGCGCACGGCTTGTTCCTGCACGCCCTGTTCAAGCGTGGCGCGCTCGCTGCCGGCCCGCCGTCGATCGCTGGCGCCATCGCGCAGCAGCGGCAAGAGCAGCCCCAGGCGCAGCTCGCCCCAATCGTTGGTCTTCTGTTTGCCGTCGTAGATCGGGAAGTCGCCCGCCCCCAGCCGCCACCCGCCCGAAAACGTCGTGCCCCACAGCGGCGTGGGCACGTCGACGCCGACGTCGACGACGGCGTTGCCGTAGTACGAGGCTTCGCCGAGCGCGCGGGCCCGCAGCACCGGGTCAAAGGCGCCGTCGTTGACCATCAGCTCGCCCATCGCTGCGGCCCGTTCGGCGAGCGCCATGGCGATCGACGGGTGGTGGTCGTCGGCCCGCGCCAGCACTTCCTCCAACGACAACGGCGTCGTGGCCAACAGCAGCAGCGGCAAAAAGACGGCGACGCTCACTTCTTTTCCGCCTTGCCTGCGCCGCCGCCGCCGGCCACACCGGGCGGGGTCGCTGTCGACGACGACGTCTCGGACATCGAGCCCGGTGGCGGCCCGGACAACGACGGCGGAAACGCGTTCAGGCGACGCCAGAGCTCCCAGCCAAGCGGCACCTGCTCGAGCAGCACCCAGCCGTTGGTGCGCACGCCCTGGCGCAACACGCCGGGCTCAGGCCACTCCTCTGTGGCCAGCGGACGAACCAGGATGCGGAACCGGCCGGCGCCGTCGTCGTGGGAGTCGACGAGCGCGACCTCTCCGCCAAACGTGCCGCGGGCCGCGCGCGGCCAGCCGACGAACTGCAGCGCGGGCCAGCCCTCGAACTGCAGGCGCACCTCGCGGCCGATGCCGACCAGCGGCGCGTCGTTGCCCGACAACCACATCTCGACGGCGCGTTCGCCGGTGCGCGGCACCAGCTCGACCAGCGGCTCGCCCTGCTTCACCAGCTGTCCCTCCTGCGCCAGCACCCGCAAGACCACGGCATCTCTGACGACGGTGACGGACTGCGTCTGCTGCCGCGCCAGGCGCGTCTCGAAGCGCACGACCTCGGCACCGGCGGCGGCGACCTCGGCGTGGGCCGACTGCTCGCTGGCGCGGGCGTCGTTGATGCTCGCGCTCGTGTCCTGCGCGGCGCGGTTGCGCTCGGCCAACAGCGACGTCACCTCGCTGCGGGCGGCGTCGAGCGTGGCCCGCGCGCGGGCTTCGTCGGCGTGGGCGCGGCGCTCGTCGAGCTCGGCCAGCTCGGCGTCGCGGGCCGAGCGCAGCCCCTGCGCGGCGAGGCTCTTCACCCGCGGCAGGTTGAGCGCGGCGGCGGCCTCGGCGGCGGCGGCGGCGGCGACGGACTCTTCGGCCTGGCGCACGCGCTCGCGACCCATCTCGACGCGGGCGTCGGCCGCGGCGAGGGCCAGCTCACGGGCTTCGCGCAGCGCGGCGACCCGCTCGCCGATCTGCTCGCGGCGACCCACCGCAGCCTCACGACGCAGCTTCATCAAGACCTGCTCGCTCTCGAGACGCTCGACGAAGCGCGGATCGACATCGCTGACCTCGACGACGACCTCGCCGGCGTCGACGGCTTGTCCTTCGACGACGAGCACGCGGGCGATGCGGCCGTCGACGGGCGACTCGAGCTTCTGCTGGCGCTCATTGGGCGAGAAAGCGACCACCCGCCCGGTGCCGGTGACCGATTGTTGCCAGGGCGTGACCACGAGCCCCAGCAGCAGCACCAAAAAGGCGATGGCCAGCACGCCGGCCAACACGCGCACCACGCGCGGAGACCGCACCTGGCGCAGCACCGGGAACTGCGCTTCTTTGGCGGCCCAGGCGAACGCGCTCTTTTGCTCCACGGGGCTCATCGGGCCTCCTTGTCGTCGGGAGTGGTCGTGGCCGTCGGCGTCGTCGTCTGCGCCCTCTGTGTCGTCATCTGCGTCGCCGTCCCATCCAGGCGCACGGTGCGCGGCAACAGCGCCGCGACCTCGGCCCGCGCGGTGGCGATGATCAGGCTGCCACCCTGTTCGGTCAGCCGACGGCGCACCCGGCCGACGATGCGCTTCACCAGGTCGTCTTCGAGCACGTCGAGGGTGCCGTCGATGATCACCAGGCCGGGACGCGCGAGCAGGGCGCGGGCGATCATCAGACGACGACCCTGCCCCGACGACAACGTCGTCCCGCCCGGCACCAGGTGGAGGCCGAGGCCGTCTTTCCGATCGAGCACGAGCTCATCGAGCTCGACGATGCGCAGGGCCTCGACCAGGTCGCGCGCCAACAGCCCGTCGCGACCCAGGCGCAGGTTCTCTCCGACCGTGCCCTCGAAGATCTCGATGTCGCGCACCAGGTTGACGCGCTCGCGCACCGCCTCGAGCGAGAGATTCCGCAGGTCGTCGCCATCGATGGAGACGCGGCCCGACGACGGCTCGCGCAGGCCGATGACGACGTCGATGAGCGTGCTCTTGCCCGACCCCGAGGCACCGAGCAGCGCCAGGTGCTCGCCGCCTTTCAAGGTCAGCGACCCGAGCGCCAGTGAGCGCGTCCCGGCTTCGATCACCAGCTCGTGCACGCGCAGCCCGAGCGCGACCCCGGCGACGGCGCTGCCGCCGATGCGCTCCACCGGGCGATCGATGAGGTGGCCGATCTTGTCGACGGAAGCGAACAAATCGTAGGCAAGCTCGAGCTGCTTGCCGAGCTTGGAGAGGCTGGCCACGATCGAGGCCAGGATGAGCTCGGCGGCCACCAGCTGCCCGAGCGAGAGCTGCCCGCTCATCACCAGGGCGCCGCCGACGCCCAGCAACGACGCCGCGGCCACGGCCTGCAGGGCATGCGAGGCGATGTTCTGGCGCAACAACACCTCGAAGTGCGCGATGCGCGCGCCGAGGTAGTCGCGGCCAAAAGCGTCGGCCCGCGCCAGGCCCAGGCGTCGCGCGTGGCCGGATCGAAACGCCGTCGGGTGGCGCACGAGGTCTTCGAGCCAGCCGGCGACGTCGTGCTTGGCGTAGCTCTCGGCGATGCTGGTCTTGATCCCCCGGCGACCGAGCACAAAGACCACAAAGGCGATGGCCGTCATCAAAGCGACGGCAAAGATGGTCAAGGCGCTGCTGTAGACGGCGAGCAGCGTCAGGCCGACGACGAGCTCGAGGAACAGCACGATGCCCTCGAGCAGCAGCGCCGCCATCGACTTCTGCAGCGTGAGCACGTCGAAAAATCGATTCACGAGCTTCGAGCCGTCGACGCTGTCGCGCTCGGCGTACGACACCCGCGGCAAGCGCCACGACAGGTCGGCCACCAGCCGCAGGAACACCCGGCGCTGCAAGACCTCGACGACGTACAGCTGCAGCGTGCGCAAGCCACCGGCGAACAACAGCGCCAACACCACGACCACCGACAGCACGATCAAGGGCTGAAAGAGCGTGCCCTGGGCCACCGTGCTGACGAGGGCCTGCACCGCCAGGGGCGTCGCCAGGCTGACCAGGGCGACGACGACGGCGTAGGCGACGACGACGAACAGATCGCGCCGCTCGAGCCGCAGCAGCGCCCACAGGCGACGGGGTGACGACAGCGTCTCGCCGTGCGCGCCGGCGATGGGCGCCATGGGCAGCGCGGTCTCGATGACCAGCCAATCGACGACGGCGCCCGCGTCGACGCCGAGCCGGTCGGCGAGGCCCGCGGCGGTCAGCGGCTCGAGATCGCCGTGGGCATCGGTGACCACGAAGGAGACCTCGCGCCAACCGTGCTGCAGCCCGACGACGACGGCCCAGGCGTCGGCGCCGACTGCGGCCACCAGCGGCATGGCTTCGCCGTGGGTGCTGAGGGTGGCGACGCTGGCGCGCAGCCGCGAGGTGCGCAGGCCGGCGGTCGAGGCCGCGAGCTCGAGCGCGCCGAGGGCTCCGCCCCGGATGTCGAGGGCCTCGACCCGCCGCTGCACTTCGTCGTCGTCGACGGCGAGGCCGTGGCCGCGCGCGAGGCTCGTGACGAGCGCCGCCAGCGTCGGCGGCAGCACCTGCCCGGCGTTCATGTCGATCTCTTCGCGCGTGAGCGCGCCGCCGCGGTGGGCTTTTTGGGGTTCGAGACATGGGCAACTGGTCTGGGCGAGGCAGGCGGCGGAGTCGGGCGACGCAGCGTGCGCGCGGCTTCGATGGCGTCGTGCAGCACGGCCGCGTGCGCGGTTTCGCCGACGAGCAGCGCGTAGCCGCCATCGAGCCAGGCCGGCAG
>JBKJNL010000104.1:0-6588 GCA_046593615.1 Myxococcota bacterium
GGATACACCTGCAGCGCCACGTCCGTGAGCAACGAAGGGCCCCGCGTCATGTTCATCGCGGCCTTCAACAGCGCACAGTTTCTGACCGTCGGTCAGACCAACCTGAACGGCACGCCGAGCAACGGCTCGTTCTCGTTGGTCTGCGACCCGTTCTGATTCTGCTCCGCAGCCCGTCTCACGAGGTCTCCAGGCTCCGCTCAAAGAAGAATGAGCACTCATCCACGGCGCATGCGCGGTCCGCTCAGCCTCGTCGGCGGTAGTTGCTGCCGGGCGCAGCGACGGCGCCGCGCAGGCCGGCGATGGCCTCGTCGAGGACGGCCTTTTGCTCCGTCGTCTGCAGCACCGCGAGGGACTGGAAGTGCTCGAGCATCTCGAGCTGCAGCTTGGGGTCGAGGCGCTTCACGCCGGCCACCTTGGAGCCCGTGGCCTGCATGAGCCCGAGCACCATGAGAGCGCGCGTCAGCTGGATGTGCTCGAACGGAATGTTCTCCTGCGCGCCGTCGAAGTTGATCGGGTAGCCGCGGGCCAGCAGCCGTCGCGTGGTGCCGTCTTTGAGCGCGTACTCGACGCTCGGCGGGTGGCCCTGGTCGTCGATGACGGTCATGCGCGGCGCGCCGTCGGCGCCGCGTGACAGGTCTGACAGCGCGCCGACGTCGAGCTCGACGAGCTTCGAGCTGGCCGAGCCGAGCACGCAGCCGTCGTTGGTGTTGGCGATGTCGTCGGCGGTGATGCCGGCGTTGCCGGTGGCGCCGATGACGATGTCTTGCGCGCCAAAGAACGCCGCGCGGCCGGGGCCGTCGACGTCGGCGACCGCCAGACCCTTCTGCTTGCCGATCTTCTGCGCGGCCTCGGACGGGTCGAGGATGGTGACGATGGCGCCCAGGGCCTTCAGGTGCAGCGCGATGGGCATGCCGATGGTGCCGGCGCCGACGACGCCGACCTTCTTGCCCTGGAGCGAGCCGATTCCGATGCGCGCGAGCCGCTCGACGGTCTTCTGCTCGACGTCAGAAGCGATGAGCGGCCCTTCAGCGAACTTGCCCTGGCTCTGGGCGACGTTGACGACGGGGGCGGCGAGGTCGACGTGGTCGGCGACGGTGATGCCGCGCCGTGTCTGCTCGACGATCTTGAAGCGGGTGGCGTGCGCGCGCAGCAGCGGGTCGGTCGACACGAGCTTGCTGACGATGCCGCCGTCGTCCATCACGGCGATGTCGCGGTTCTTCTGCAGCGCCGACTCGAGGCGTGCGTGCAGCACCGCGCGCACCTCTTCTTGCCAGACGTCCATGTCGAGGGGCGGCACGCGCACGTCCCAGCCCTTGTCTTCGAGGGTCTGCACGACGAGGTCGCTGGCCGAATACGGCACGCCGATGATCGTGGTGCGGCTCGGGCTCATGCCCATCTTCTTGAGCGCGTCGTAGACGGGGACCTGCGAGTCGAGCAGGTGCTGCACGCAGACGAACTCGTAGCGCTGGCCGCTGTCGAGGGGCGCGTCACGGCACTTGTCGACGAGGAAATCGATGAGCGGCAGATTCGTCGGCATGCGCAGCAGCCGCGCCGCCTGCGTGGCGATCGTCGAAGCAGCAGCCGCTGCCGCCGCCGGTGACGACGACGACGGCGCCTTCTGTCCCATGCCTGTGAGCTGCAGCTTGCCGTCGGTGTCGCGCAGCTTGTCGAGCATGGGGAAGCGGTCGGGCTCTTTCTCCCAGACGAAGCGCACGGCGGCGGCGGTGGCGTAGGAGCCGTTGAACGCGCCGGGGTGCTTCTTCTCGAGCCGGGCGACGACGGCCTCGTACGCGGTGCCCCTGGGTGCTGTGAACAACGCGTCGGCGATCAGCGTGGTGCGCAACATCAGGTCGCGCTCGTGCCAGCCGGGGACGACGTCGGCGTAGAGCTCACGCAGCGTCGAGATGGTGGCCCGCGAGAACGCGGGGTAGCGGTCGTGAAAGGCCTCGTCCTTTTGCAGGCCGTCGACGATGTCTTGCAGTGTGGTGCCGAGCGGCGCCTGCTCCATGGCGCGGGCCACGACATGGGCGAGGGTCAGGTCGATGTTGCCGGTCGGCCGCCGCCGGTACCAGGGGAAGTCTTCGGGGTGCCGCAGGACCGCCTTGCGAACCGATGTGACGTCGACGCCGAGGGCTTGCGACAGCTTCGCCAGCGACGGCTCCGGCATCGACGACGCGGCCTTGATGGCTTTCTTGGCCAGCGCGTCGAGCGGGCCGGCCCAGGCCTTTGTCTCCTTCTGCGCCGCCGGCGTGCGCAGGTCGTCGAGGTAGGGGACGACGTCGGGGAATTCCTCGCGCAGCTTGTGGATGTGGCCCTTGCCAAAGGTCGGCCAGGCGGCGGCCAGCGCCTGGTCTTTCTTCAAGAGGGCGACGTGCTCGGCGAGCGTCTTGTCAGGGTGCTTGTGCATGACCGCAGCAACAGACGCGGCGAGGTCGCGGGTCAATGCGCCGCCGATCTCCCAGGGGAAGCGGCCACCGGCGCTCTTGAGCTTCGCCAGCGCCGGGTGCTCCGTCGGGTGCTGCTCGACGTCGCGGATGAGCTGCTTCGTGAACGAGTAGCCGAAGCGGCAGTCGTGCTCGTCACGCAGATGATCGACGACCTCGCGCAACGTCACGCCGGCGTCGGCCCCCTTGACGGTCGTCGCCAGCAGGGCCTCGAAGCGCTCGCGCTGCAGGACCCGCCAGTCGCCGACGCCGAGCTCGCGGCGGATGGCGGCGCCGAGGGCCGCTTTGTCGCCGAGCGGGCGGGCCACAAAAAAGCCGGGGTGCAGGTCTTCGAGGGCCTTCCAGACCTCGGCGAAGCCGGCGCCGACGGGGACGGCGTCGGCGGCGGCCTGGAGCTGCTTGCGCTCGGCGTCGGTCCACGGCTTCGGCGTCGAGCGGCGCAGCGGAATCGACGCCGGGTCTTGCAGCCGCACGATGCGCACCAGCGCCTGCACGCGCGCCGGTGAGAAGCCCAGTTGGGCGCCGACGACGTCGAAGCCGGCCTGCGGATCTTTTTTCAGCGCCGCCTGCAGCTGCCCGGCGTCGGCGAACAGGCCGTCGAGGCGCGTCTGGCGAAAGGCCGGGATGACGTCGGGGAAGTCGCGGCGCAAGAGCGCGAAGCGCGCCGGCTCGTACAGCGGGTAGCCGTGCTCTTCGTGCAGCACCCTGGCGATGTCGGCGGGGCCGATGCCCCGGGACTCGTGCAGGTCGCGGACGAGCTCGGCGAAGCGCCCGCGGGCGGCGCCGTGGACGGCGTTCCAGTCGGGGACGGCGGGAAAGGCCTCGCGCAGGTGCTTCCACGTCGAGCCGCTGATGGGCTCGCCGAGTCCCTCGCCGACGAGCCGCAACAGGTCGTCGAATTCGTCGTCGTAGCGGAGCCGCGGATCGGCGGCGAGCTCGGTGACCTTGGCGGCGAGCTCCGCGGTGAGCTTGAGCTTGCCGCCGAAGCGCGGCAGCCCTTTGACCTCACCGGTGCAGGCCAGCGCGTACCTGGGCCCGAGCGGCCCTGGAGTGGAGGACTTGTCGCCGTTGTTTTGCAGGCGGCCGGCGACGAAGGGATAGAGCGCCGGGCTCGCGGCCCAGTCGCTGCGCGCGAAGCGGCCGATGACCGGCTCGCTCAAGAAGCCGTCAAACGTCTTGCGCAGCTGGCCGAGCACGGTCATGGCGGCGACGTCGGCGGGCGTGCTCGTCAGCGCCTCGACGACGACGAACGAGCACAGCGAGCGCTTGCGGTCAGACCACGAAAACGGAAACGACGCCGGCCGGTAGCGCGTGACCAGCTGCAGCTGGTCGTCGGTGATGGGCTCTTTGCGGCTCTTGAAGGCGGGCTCTTTCTTCGCCAACGCGGCGATGTCGGCGCGCTCGGCGCCGGGCGGCGCGCTCCAGAACAGCCGGTGCAGCACGGCCAGCTGGGCGTCGTTGAAGGAGCCGACGGTGCCGCGATCGCCGCAGGTCGGCAGCTCTTTGCGCTGCGGAAAAAAGGCCGCCCAGCGGGTGGCGAGGGCGGCGACTGCAGCGTCGTCGACGGCGAACGCGCCGGGCTTGCTCTGGCCCTGGCGCAGGGCGTCCTCCCAGCCGTCGGCAAAGGCATTCAGGGCCGGCTTCGTCGGCTTCGTCGGCTTCGTCGGACCCGAGGGCTTCGACGGACTCGAGGGCTTCGACGACGCTGGCGCGGCAGGCGGCTGCGCCTCCGCGGCCGTCCGGCTGCGGCCGGCGGGGGAACGAGCGGGGGTCGGGGCCGAGCGGATCACCAAAGCAACCCGTTCTAGCGGGCTGGGGCTGGCATTGGCCGCATCCGTCGGGGAGCGTCCGAACGGCCGGGGATCCTGCCCCACGTCGTCCTCATCAATAGGCAGTCCGCCTTGTGAAACAGACGTCCAACCTCACCGACCCGGCGCGTTCGCGGCTGCGCACGCCCGCCCTCCTCTTCGCGCTGTTGTTGCTGGCGCCCGCGGGCATCGCCCAGAACGCGCCCCCAAGGTCGAAGCCAGAATCGAACGCCGACGCCAAGGGCATGGGGGTTCGCCTCGTCGAGCTGGTCAACAAGACCATCGCCGGGCGCCTCGACGTCGGCGCGGTCGACTTCGACCTGCCGCACACCGTCACCATCGACGACGTCACGCTCAAGGATCCCAAGGGCGCCACGGTGATGCGCTTGGCCCGCGTCGAGGTCGCCGTCGAGCTGCGGGCCCTGCTGCAGCGTGAGCTGCACGTGCTCAAGCTGACGCTCGACGCGCCGCGCTTCTCGCTGTCGCCGTCGGGCGACACCCTCAACCTGCTGGCGGCGCTCGAGGGCAAGAGGCCGAAAGAAAAAGATCCGAACAAGGCTGCCCAGGGCCGCGTCGTCATCGACGGCATCGTCGTCAGGGGCGCCGTCGTCGACTACGACGACGGCAAGGGCACGCGGGCCAACGTCAAGGGCGTGTCGGGCACCGCCTCCGTCGACGTCGACCTCGCCACCGGCGTCGTCAAGCTCAACAGCCGCGGCCTCGCCATCGCCAGCGGCACCGTCCACGCCGCCGACGCCGACATCGCGCTTGGACCCGTCGCCGTCGAAGCCCTCGACCTCGCCGGCAAAGACGTGAGATTCACCGGCGCCCGCGCCGTGGTCGCCGGCGCCGTCATCACCGCCGCCGGCGGCCTCAAGGTCGACGGCAACAAAGCGCTGGCCATCGGTGGCACCGTCAAAGCCGCGAGCGACCTCCAGGTGCCGGGCGTCGAGCTGCCGTTCGCGCTGCCCTCGATCGACACCGTCTATGCGGTGAGCGGCACCGTCGACGAGCCGCGGGTCACGGCCAAGGGCGGCTTCGGCACCTTTGCGCCCCAAGACGTGCGCATCGACGGCGGCGACTTCGCCATCGCGGCCACCAAAACCGGCCTCACCATCGAAGAGCTCGTGGCCTCGATCGGCAAGGGCCGCGTGCGCGCCAAGGGCACCTTTGGCTTCGAGAGCGGCGCCGTCGACATCGTGGCCAGCGGCGACGACCTCCCCGTCGCGCGGCTCGCCGCCAGCCAGAAGATCGAGCCGGCGCCCAAGGGCATCCTCGGCTTCCGCGCCAACGTGAAGGGCGCCACCAAGGGCAAAGAGGCGCTGGTCATCGACAGCAAGCTGTCGGGCAGCCTCGTGCAGGGTGACGTCGACGGCAGCGTCTTTGTCGAGGGCAAACGGCTCGACCTCGGGCTCGACCTGCGCTTCGCCGATCTCGAAGAGCTGCTGCCCGCGCTCGGCGACGGCGCCACCGTCGGCAACGGCGCGCTCCAGGGGCGCCTGACCGGTCCGTTCGAGAGCCCGCGGCTGGCCGGCGCGTTCTCGCTCGATCGCGCGATCCTGCAGGGCGTGCCGATGTCGTCGTTGGCGGCGACCTTTGACGCGGGCAAAGAGCGCGTCGTCGTCAAGAGCCTGCGCGGTCGCGTCGCCGGCGGCGCCTTGAGCGGCGACGTCGACGCCCGCCTCACCGGCAGCGGCTCTGTGCGCGGCAAGGTCGCGCTCACCGGCTTCGACCTCGCGACGCTGACTGGACCGGCCACCGGATCCTCGGGCCGCGGCAACCTCGTCGTCGACCTCTCGGGCACCGGCGAGCGACCGCAAGCGCTGGCCCGCGTCGACGCCAAACGCGTCGTCGTCAAAGGCGAACCCGTCGGCGACGTCGTGGCCCGCGTCTCGGCCAACGAGCGGCGCGTCGAGGTCCTCGAAGCCACCGTCGACGGCCTCGCCGCCCACGTCACCGCCGACGGCGTCGCGGTCGACCTCAAGAGCAAGGCCCTCCAGGGCCGCGTGGTGATCGATCGCTTGATCCTCGCCAAGCTGCGCGCCACCAGAGACGCCGGCGTCGTCGGCTTCATCACCGGCGACGTCAAGCTCGCCGGCACCACCGAGAAGCCCGACGTCACCCTGGCCCTCGACGTCAAAGGCCTCGTCGCCCGCGGCGGCGCGCTGGGCGGCGGACCGATTCGCGCCCACCTCTCCGGCGAGCGCGTGCTCGACGTCACCGCGCGCCTGATCGCCGAGCCGAGCGGGCTGGCAACGGCCGTGGTCGGCGCCGTCGCGGCCGCGAAAAAAGACGACGACGGCAAAGACCCCGACAGCCCCGACAGCCCCGACAGC
>JBKJNL010000396.1:0-4432 GCA_046593615.1 Myxococcota bacterium
GCCCGGACCCTGAACCAATGGCTGCGCTTCGAGGCGCCACCCGACGGCGTGGTCAGCTACCCGGTCAAGGCCACCGAGTTCACGCCCGACGCGATCGCGTTCGCCCGCGACACGCTGCGGCCCGTGGTTTTCAATGGCCAGTCATTCGCGCTCGATTTTACCGGCGTCGACATCTGTACGCAGAGCTATCTGCATGCGATGTTGTATGAGGTCTTGCGGCTCGCCTGGGCGACCAGGACGCCGATCCATGTCATCAACACGTCTCCCGCCGTGAAGAGCGGGTTGCAGCTGCTCGAGAATTACGCCCTCGCCGGCTGACCATCACTGAAGGAACCCCATGAACCGTCTCGCCTGCACCGCCTCTGTCTTTTTCGTCATCGTCGCCAGCATCGGCTGCAAGACCGTCGAGCCCTTCCAGGCCCACCGCGACCTGGCCCGCACCGCCGCCGCGGAAGACCTGCCCTGCAAAGAAGACGTGAGCACGTCGGTCGTCGAGAGCAACGATCGCGGCGCCGGCAAAGACCGCGTGCGCGAAGCCAAGGTCGTCGCCGAGGGCTGCGGCCTCAAAGCCACCTACGGCGTGCAGTGCGTCGCCGACGGCGACTCGTGCACCAAGACGTCGGCGGAGCTGCCGTCGTCGACGCCGACCACCGTGGTGCCCGAGCCCGTGGCCCCGAACCCCGTCGATCCCGCGAACCCGGCCAGCCCGCCGCCGAGCAACTGAGCGAGCGACGCACCGATGGGCGCCCATCGTGGGCGCCCATCGTGGGCGCCCATCGTGGGCGCCCACGATCGGCGCCCACGATCGGCGCTGCCAACCCGGCGCCGGTCGTCTTGCTTGTTTCCGTTCTGATCCCCTCGACCTGCTCCCTCGACCTGCTCCCTCGAAGACGCCTCGCGCATCTGACCCTGAATCAGACACAGGAGACCCCCCATGGCCGCCACCATCAGCAACGACAAGATCCCCAACAACGTCAACCTCGCCTCTGACAAGCGGCTGCAGCGCGCGCTCGAGCAGTGGCAGCCCAACTTCATCAACTGGTGGAAGGAGATGGGACCCGAAGGGATGATGGAAAAGGAGACGTACCTGCGCACCGCCGTGTCCGTCGACGTCGACGGCTGGGCGATTTTCGATCACGTCAAGATGCCGGACTACCGCTGGGGCATCTTTCTCGCCGAGCCCGATCCCAACCGCACCATCCCGATGGGCGACATGGCCGGCCAGCCCGCCTGGCAAGAGGTCCCCGGTGAGCACCGCAACTCCTTGCGCCGTCTGATCGTCACCCAGGGCGACACCGAGCCCGCCAGCGTCGAGCAGCAGCGCCTGCTGTCGCAGACGGCACCGTCGCTCTACGACATGCGCAACCTGTTTCAGGTCAACGTCGAAGAAGGCCGTCACCTGTGGGCGATGGTCTACCTGCTGCACTCCTACTTCGGCTCCGACGGCCGCGAAGAAGCCGAAGAGCTGTTGCAGCGCCGCAGCGGCAACGTCGACAAGCCCCGCATCTTGACGACGTTCAACGAGCCGATTTCGGATTGGCTCTCGTTCTTCATGTTCACGACGTTCACCGACCGCGACGGCAAGTACCAGCTGAAGAGCCTGGCCGAGTCGGGCTTCGACCCGCTCTCGCGCACCTGCCGCTTCATGCTCACCGAAGAAGCCCACCACATGTTCGTCGGGCAGACCTCGGTCCGCCGCGTCATCAAGCGGGCCTGCGAGCTGATGAAAGAGCACAACACCGACGACATCACCAAGCACGGCGGCGTGCCGCTCGCGCTCATCCAGAAGTACGTGAACTACTGGTACGCGGCCTCGCTCGACCTGTTCGGCAACGAGGTCTCCAGCAACGCCGCCGCCTACTTCGCCGCCGGCATCAAGGGCCGCGCCGATGAAAAGAAATACGAAGACCACGTCGTCAAAGAGGGCTTCTACAAGATGGATGTCCTCGTGAACGGCGCCGTCAAGCAAGACGACATCCCGTTGCGCAACGCCATGAACGAGGTCCTGCGCGACGACTACGTGCACGACTGCGAGAACGTGCTCGTGAAGTGGAACGCCGAGACCAAAGAAGCCGGCCTCGACTTCCGCTTCACGCTTCCGTCGCGCCGCTTCCACCGCAAGGTCGGCCAGTGGGCCGAAGGCACCTTTGACGTCACCGGCAACCCGATCACGCCCGCTGCGTTTTCGGCCCAGCAAGACAGCTGGCTGCCCACCGACGCCGAGCGCGCCTACGTGAAGTCGCTGATGGTGCAGGTCACCGAGCCCGGCAAGATGGCCAACTGGATCGCGCCGCCGCTCAAGGGCATCAACGACAAGCCGGTCGCCTACGACTACGTCAAGCTCTGAGCCCACGCGCCCGGCAGCAACAACGACGACGACGACCCTGACAGCAGGGGACGACGGGGCCGCCTCCGTCGTTTTTGTTTTCGTTTTCGTATTTTCGGATGACGCGGGCGGGGCCTCCGTCACATGACCGACCCCCGCTTGGCGGAGGCGAGAAGGACGCACACCCCGTACGGATCCGGGATGAGCACCGTTTCCGCAGCCCTCCGCCTGGCCCTCCTCTCGGTCTCCCTGGCATTCCCGCTGGCGCTGACGCCCGCCTGCGTGCACGACGTCGATGACGACGAGGGCGTCGACGGCCTCGAGCCCGAGGACCTGCGCGACAACGTCGACGAGCAGGGCTTGATGAACTGCACCGAGCGCTCGGACACCGGCTTCAGCCGCGGGTCGGCCTTTGCCATCGCCGTGGTCAGCGCCGACGGCCGGCCCGTCGAGGTCGACACCGGCAACGCCTATTCCGTCATGCAGGCCGCCGCCGCCCGCGACGGCGTCGGCATGCGCATCGTCAGCGGCTTCCGCACCAACGCCGAGCAGCAGCGCCTCTACAACTGCTACGTCAACTGCAACTGCAACGGCTGCAACCTCGCGGCGCGGCCGGGCTACTCGAACCACCAGAGCGGCCACGCCGTCGACCTCAACACCAGCGAAGGCGGCGTGCTCTCGTGGCTCAACCGCCGCGGTGCCGCCTTTGGCTTTCGCGCCACCGTCGCATCAGAGGCCTGGCACTGGGAGTGGTGGGGCGGTGGTCCCGGTGGCGGCCCGTGCCGCGCGCCCGCGGCCCCGGCCCCGGCGCCTGCGCCGGCTCCCCCGCCGGTGGGCTTCGAGACCGTCGCTGGCGACTTCGACGGCGACGGCACCAGCGACCTCGCCACCATCACCAAAGAGGCCCTCGGCGGTTGGCGCGACTGGGTCGCCGTCGAGCTCTCCACGGGCGGTGCCTTTGTCTCGCGCACCTGGGCCGCCGCGACGCCTCTGCACATGAGAAACGGCGGCAGCGACCGCGACTACCGCGTCGTCGTCGGCGACTTCAACGGCGATGACAAAGACGACCTGGCGACCATCAGCAAGAACGGCGGCGGCGGCTGGCGCGACTGGGTGGCGATGGAGCTCTCGACCAGCGACGGCTTCACCTCGCGCACCTGGCCGGCCGCGACGCCGCTGCACATGAGAAACGGCGGCAGCGATCGCGACTACCGCGTCGTCGTCGGCGACTTCAACGGCGACGGCAAAGACGACCTGGCCACGGTGTCCAGAGACGGCGGCGGCGGCTGGCGCGACTGGGCGTCGATGGAGCTCTCGACGGGCACGGGCTTCACGTCGCAGGCCTGGCCGATGTCGACGCCCGCTCACATGAGAAACGGCGGCAGCGACCGCAGCTACGAGGTGTTCGCCGCCGACTTCGACGGCGACGGCAAGAGCGACCTGGCCACGATCTCGAAGAACGCCGGCGGCGGCTGGCGCGACTGGGTCGCGGTCGAGCAGTCGACGGGCACGGGTTTCACCTCGCGGGCCTGGCCGGCGTCGACGCCGGGGCACATGCGAAATGGCGGCACCGATCGCGCCTACGACACCCGCATCGGCGACTTCAACGGCGACGGCCGCGCCGACCTGGCGACGATCAGCAAAGACGGCGGCGGCGCGTGGCGCGACTGGGTGGCCGTCGAGGTCTCGACCGGCAGCGGCTTCACCTCACGCACCTGGGCAGCGGGCACGCCGGCCCACATGCGAAACGGCGGCGTCGACAACGCCTACGCCGTGCGCGTCGGCGACTTCAACGGCGACGGCAAAGACGACCTCGTCACCGTCACCAAGAACGGCGGCGGCGGCTGGCGCGACTGGGCGGCCCTCGAGCTCTCCACCGGCAGCGGCTTCACCACGCGCGCCTGGGCGGCGAGCACGCCCGGCCACATGCGCAACGGCGGCAGCGGCAACGCCTATGCGACCCGGGTCGGCGACTTCGACGGCGACGGCAAGGCCGACCTCGTCACGATCTCCTCAAACGGTGCCGGCGGCTGGCGTGACTTCATCGCGGTCGAGCGCTCCACCGGCACGGCGTTTTCGTCGGCGACGTGGACGGCGGCGACGCCG
>JBKJNL010000550.1:0-2934 GCA_046593615.1 Myxococcota bacterium
CGGCGTCGCCATCGCCGTCGGCGTCGGCGAGGACGACGTCTTTGTCGCCCACGGCCGCGTCGGCGACACCGAGGCCTCGTCGGTGTTCCTGAACCGCGGCAGCTTCGCGTTTGACGAGCGCGAGCTGCCCGGCTCCGACGTCACCGGCAACAAGATCGACGTGGGCAGCATCAACAGCGACGCGTTTCCCGACCTCGTGATCGCCGCCAGCAACTCAATCGGCGCCGTCTTGCTGCGCAGCACGGGGCCCGCGTCCTGGGCCGTGGTCGAGCTGCCGCTCACCCCCGAGAACAGCGCCTTTGACGCCCAGCTCGTCGACGTCGTTGGCGACGCCCGCGACGACCTGCTGGTGCTCGGCATCGGCTGCGACCCGGTGCTCGATTTCGAAACCCAGCCGGGCTGCGACCCGCTGGCATTCGGCGTCGAAGCCGTGTTCGAGCAGACCGGACAAAACGGCGGCTCGACGCTGAGCCGGCGCACCGACCTGCTGCTGCACGAGCGGGCCCAGGTCCACGACCACAAGATGGTGGTCACCGACCTCGACAACGATGGCGACAACGACGTCGTCATCGTCGTCAACAACGACCCGTTCGCGACCGCGCAGAACCGCGTGATGCGCAACCGCGTCGACGAAGACGGCGGCTTCGTCAAAGAGACCAGCGCGCTCGACGACCTGGTCGGCGACCTCTACGACATCGACGCCGGCGACATCGACGGCGACGGCGACAACGACGTCGTCACCTCCATCTGCTTCGGCGACGGCGTCGCGTCTGCCGAGGTCGTGCTGCGAAACCTGCAAGGCACCCTCGGGCGCGACGACGCTGCCCTGCCCGACTTCCGCGACGACTGCGCCATCGGCGTGAAGCTCATCGACGTCGACGACGACGGCGACCTCGACGTCATGTGGGCCGGCTCGACCGACCCGGGCAATGAGCCCCAGCTGCTGCTGCGCCTCTACGTGAACCGCGGCGACGGCACCTTTGTCGACGCCAGCGCCCACGTGCCGCGGCTGCAGCGCGCCGTGCAGGGCAACAGCCTCGACGGCCGCGACCTCGACGGTGACGGAGACCTCGACATCGTCGTCGCCGCCGGCGCGCCCTACGTCGACGTGCAGCGGCCTGGCTCGGTGCTCGTGCTCGAGCAGCGCTGAGCACGATGATGGCGTTGCGCATCGGCTACCTGTGCATGGAGAGCGTGTTCTCGGTGCGCCCGCTCGAGGCCATCCTCGCCGCCGGCCACGACGTGCGCTTCGTCTTGCGGCCCATCGGACCGCTCTCGTCGCGCGCCGACCCCATCTTCAAGCGCCACCGCGGCTTCGACCTCGCCATGCGCAAGCTGCTCGGCGTCGGCGACGACGCGCACCGCACGAACCCGCTGGCGGTGGCCGCCGACCGCGACATCCCGGCCTGGCTGTGCGGCAACGCCAGCACCCCGCAGGTGCAAAACCTGATCAAAAAAGAAAAGGTTGATCTGCTGGTGGTCGCGTTTTTCAACCAGCTGTTGAAGCCCGAAGTCTTCAGCATCCCGCGGCTCGGGGCCATCAACTTCCACCCGTCGTTGCTGCCGGCCTACCGCGGTCCGGCGCCGCTGTTCTGGACCTTCAAAGACGGCCTCGAGCACACCGGCCTGACCATCCATCAGATCGCCGCCGGCGAAGACGACGGCGCGGTGATCGCCCGCCTGCCCGTCGACGTCCCCGTCGGCACCGCCGGCGAAGAGCTGGTCGACACCCTGGCCGACGTCGCCGCCGCCAGCGTCGCCGCCGCCATCGCCGACGTCGCCAACGGCCGCAAGGGCGACCCGCAAGACCCTGAGGCCGCCAGCCGCGCGCCCCGCCCGAAAGAGGCCGACCTCCTCGTCGATCCGGGGCTGTCGGCGCGCCGGGTCTTTCATTTCGTCCGCGGCGTCGGCCGCTGGAACCCGCTGTGGTGCAGCGCCACCGGGATGCGCCTGCGCGTGCTCGACGCCGACTCGTGGGACGACACCACCCGCGTCCCAGGCGAGCACGCCCTCGTCGGCGACACCTTGCACCTGGGCTGCGCCGACGGCGTCGTGCGGCTCAACGTCCGCCCCATCGCCTGACCGACCGCAGACCTCAGGCTCCCTCTTCCGCAGCGGCCGGAATCATCGAATCAATGACACCGATCGCCCGCGCCCGCGGGCGGGGGGAGATGGCTGCTGGTCGGCGTCATTCGTCGTCGTCATTCGTCGTCGTCGTCGTCGTCGGGGTGCAGGATCGGCGGGCGGCCGAAGCGGTCGACGAACTCCTCGTAGAGCCGCTCGAGGCGCACGCGCGCGTCGTCGCCGCCGGCCTCGATGCGCCAGGCGAGGGCTCCTTCGCCGCGTGATCCCGGCTCGTCGAGCTCGTCGGCGAACAGGCGCCGCAGCGCCTCGCGCATCGAGCGCGCTGCATAGAAATAGAACACCATCGTGCTCTTTCCCTTTGGATACTCGATCAGCGACTTATCGAGCCTGCACAGCTGCACAGCACCGGGACCCTCGCCGCAGGTCTCGACGCCGGTGCGGGTGAGCGGCTGCCAATCCGAGAAACCGGTCATCGGCCAACCTTCCGAAAACGCGCAGGAATCAGCCCAAGCGCCGCGATGACCGCCCACAGGGGCGCGCTGGGTGTGGCCGACGCGTCCGCCGCGCATGAGCCGCAGCCAGCCGGTTCGGCGACCGCTTCGCCCTCGCCCTCGCCGGTGTCGGGCAGCAGGCCTTCGTCGTCGCCCTCGCCCTCGCCCTCGCCGACCGGCTCGTCGTCGCCCTCGCCCTCGCCTTCGCCCTCGCCTTCACCGTCACCCTCGCCCTCGCCCTCGCCCTCGCCTTCACCCTCACCCTCGCTGCCACCGGCAGCCGCGGCGCGCTCCGCGAGCGCGGTGAGGTAGGCGCCGGCGCCGAAGCCCATCATCGGGAACGCGCCCGCCGCTTGTC
>JBKJNL010000957.1:0-5011 GCA_046593615.1 Myxococcota bacterium
GCGGCTCTGCTGACCGTGCGCTTCCTGCGATCCCTCGACGGGGCCGGCCGCATCGATGGCCGCAACTCGCCGGTGTTGCGCCTCGAGCTGCCCGGCGGGCTGCTGAGCGCGCATCCGGTGCGGCGCCACCCCTGGTGCGCTGCCTGCGCGCCGGCGCTCGGCCGCCTGGCCCCCTCGGGCGCACGCGAACGCGCAAACGCAGACGCAGACGCAGACGCAAACGCAGACGCAAACGCAAACGTCTGGGACGAGGCCGCGCTGCAGGCCGCCGCGGCCCGGGCCCGGGACTGGTTGCGTGTCGTCCACGACGACGACGTCGACGGACTGCCGCCGACGCCCGACATCGTCAGCGCGTTGCGCGACCCGCTGACCGGGCTCCTCTACCACGCCGAGGAGTGGCAACACCGCGAGAAGTACTTCGGGAAGTTCCCGCTGCTGTGGGGGGGCACCGCCTTTGTTCGCGAGGCCGAGTTCATCACCACCGGGCTGCGCGGCATCAACGGCACTGGACCGACCCTCGATCACCGCCAGCTGGTGTGCGTCAGCGAAGGCATCGAACGCTACGCGCAGTACTCGCACCGTCCGCTGCTGACCGACACTTCGGCGCGGCAGCTCGGCAACTGGGCCTGCGACGTCAACCAGCTCGCCCTCTACCAGCCTGAGCAGTACCGACAGCCGGGCTTTCCGCGCCAGCCGTTCCACGAGGACACGCCGCTGCGCTGGACGATGGGCGTCGGCCTGCGCTCGGGCGAGGCCCGGCTGTTTCCCGATGAACTGATCACCGTGCTCTACACCGACGAGACCTACCCGACGCGCGTCATCGAGCAGGCGCTGTCGAGCGGCGCCGCCTCGCATGTCTCGTGGTCACGCGCGCTCATCAACTGCGTGCGTGAGCTCATCGAGCGCGATGCCGTCACCATCGCCTGGTACAAAAAAATCCCGCTGCCCCGCATCGCTCTGCCCGCCATCACCGGCGACGCCTACGTGGATTCGCTGCGCGCCTACCTCGAGCGCAAGGGCATGGACGTCACCGTGCTCGACATGCGCCTCGACTTCGACGTCCCGACTTTTCTGCTCATCGGCAAGATGCGCCAGAGCGAGGGCTGCTGGGAAAAAGGCGGCACCTGCCTGGTCTCGGTCAGCGATCCCTCGCCGATCGCCTGCCTCGCGCGCGGGCTGTGTGAGCTGTCGCTGCACCACGAGACCCTGTGCATCACGCCCGGCGAGACCAAGGACTGGCGCAACAATCCCCTCGACCTCGACGACGTCACGGCCAACTGGCACACGTGGTGGCCGACGTACATGTACTACTTGAACCCGGCCCGCGAAGGCGCCCTGGCCTTTCTCGACGGCGGCCGCGACGCCAACATCGGGGGACCGCTGCCCGACGTGCCGTTTGACTCGCTGCCTGACCTCGCGCGTGCCGACCCCCGCGAGACGCTGCAGAACCTCGTCGACGCCCTTGCCGTGCGCGGGCTTGAGCCCTGGGCCTTTGACTTGAGCGCCGCCGACTTCGCCGACACCGGCTTCAAGGTCGCCAAGGTCGTCGTGCCCGGCCTCATCGACATCACGCCCGGCTACCAGAGCCGGCGCCTCGGTCACCCCCGGGTCGACGACGTCGCCCGGCGGCTCGGGCGCCCGTGCCTGCCACCCGGCGTGCTGAACACCGAGCCCCACCCCAACGCCTAGCGAGCCAGCCCCGCGGGCCGCGGCGAGATCAGCCTGGCCGGTCCGTCGGTGTCGGTGTCGGTGTCGTGCGTCCGTCAGTGCCCGAGGCGTCCGCGGCGTCGGGTCGGATGCGCCAGCCGACGCGGCCGTCGACCCGCTGCGGCTCGAGCGGCACGCGCTCGACCACCTGGAACGTCGTCGTCGTCGTCCCCCGCCGCACCGACAAGAGATCGCCGGTGTTCCACCAGACGATGAAGGGCACCCGCGGCACGAGCAGAGCGTCGTCGTCGCCGGGCTCCATCTGCAGCGCAAAGAAGTCGACGCGGCTGTCACCGATCCGCTGCACGCGCACTTTTTCCAGGCGCGTCGCGGGCGACGGCGACGGCGGCGGCGCGCCGGGGGCGACGACGCGCAGGACGTTCTGCCCCTGAACGAAGCGCGAGAGGGCTTCGCGGGTGACGTCGTCGACGCCGATGAAGGAGACGCCGACGCGGGTCTTTTTCGCGTCGGCGCCGCGCCAGCACACCCGACCGCGCAGCGTCACCGGCTCGGCCACCGCCCCGGGGATGCCAAAGGCGAAGCGGACCTCGTCGACGTCGGCCTGGGAGGGGTCGATCTCGATGAGCGCGCCGGTCGCCGAGATGTTGACCAGGGTGCCGTGCAGCAGGTCGCCCTGCAGCTGCTCGCCGATCTGCGCGCGCTCGGCGGTGCGGCGCATCTCGAGCCGCGGCACGTCGGGGCTGAGCTCGAACACCCGCGAGAGCGCGCCTTCGGGAAAGATGAACACGCGATCGACGCCGAGCTGGCGGGCGCGGCTGGTCAGCTGCGCGTGGCGCTGCGTGGTGCAGGCCATCAGCTCGGCCTTTGGATGATCGCGCAACGCGCGCGCGATCTTCTCGGGTCCGTGGCCGCCGACGCCGAGGTCGACGAGGACGCAGACGCGGGTGGCGGCGGCGGCGGCGGCCAGCGTCTGGGCCACCGACGACGAAGTCACGATCGGCAAACCGATGCTCTGCGCCTGTTGCAGTCGGTGGGCGTCGAGCACCAGTCGGTGCAGCACGATGACCCAGGGTCCTTCTGGCTCGTTCAACGGGGCTCCGTCATTTGCTGGATCGGGTCGGTGGGCTGGTGAAATCGACGCCCGGCAGCGTGCCCACGACGGTGTCGAGGTTGTCCTCGACGAGGTCGGCGATGTCGAGGGTCATGACGTCGGCGAGGTCGGCGACGTCGAGGCTGATGACGTCGACGGCGGTGGAGCCGTTGTCGAAGCCGCTCTCGACGACGCCGAGGCCGTTGGCCCAGGCGCTCACCGTCGTCGCCGTCGTCGGTGACGCCCCCCGCAGCAGTGTGCGCTCGAGGGCGTGTTGCATCTCGGACGCCGACACGAAGCGCTGGGTGAGGGAGCGCTGCAGCGCCTTGTTGATGATGGCCACCACCTCGGGCGGCACGTCGCGGCGGTGGGGCTCGATGGCAGGCACCTGGCCCGACAGCACCGCGGCCATGGTCTTGTGCTCGTCGGCGCGGGCGAAGGGCATGATGCCGGTGAGGCATTCGTACAAGACGACGCCGGCGGCCCAGACGTCGGACTGCGGGCCCATGGTGCCGAACGTCGACGGATCGAGCTGCTCGGGTGCGGTGTAGTTGGTCTTGCCGCGCACGAAGCCGGTCTTGGTCAAGCTCGCCGACGAAGCCGCCTTTGAGATGCCGAAGTCCGACAGCTTCACCGATCCCTCGTGGCTGACGAGCACGTTGTGGGGCGTGACGTCTCTGTGGATGATGCGCAGCGGCCGGTCGGCGTCGTCGCGGGCGACGTGGGCGGCGTGCAGGCCAGCGCAGACGTCGGCGACGATGCGGCAGGCGACGTTCACAGGCATCGGCTGGTGCTCGCCGCGGGCTTGCTTCAGCAGCGAGGCCAGGTCGCGACCCCGCACCCACTCCATGGCGATGAACAGGCGGCCGTCGTCTTCGCCGAGATCAAAGATCTGCACGACGTTGGGGTGGTTGATGAGCGCGGCGATCTGGGCCTCGCGCAAGAACAACGATCGGAACTCGGGGTTGGCGGCCAGCTGCGGCAGGATCCGCTTGATGACCAGCTTCTTGCCGAAGCCGCCGGGGCCGCGCCGCTCGGCCAGGAACACCTCGGCCATGCCGCCGGTGCCGATGCGCCGCACCACCGGGTAGCGCGAGGCCGGCTGGGCCGGTCCCTCGCCCTGGGTCGGCAGCAGCGGGTGCTCGCTGAGATAGGTGGCCACCGTCGGCGACGCCGCCCGCAGCGTGCGCGCCAGCGCCGCGCTCTGGGCCGCTGTCAGATCGAGGGGGGCGCGCTCGCCGCAGCGGACGCACAGCCCGTGGCCATCGGCGAGCGTGTCGACGTCGACCTCGGCCTTTGCGCCGCCGCACAGACAGCGGCAGCGGGTCGACAGCGAGACCACGCGCAGGGCCCCGGGCTGCGCTGTCACGAGGCCCTTTGCGACCGCGGGGCGGGCCCGGGCCAGCCACCAGGCGCGGTGCTCCTGGCGCAGCGCGAGGAAGCGGGAGGCGCCATCGGGCGTCACCTCGATCAAGTCGGCGACGATGACGACGACCTCGCCCTCGAGGCTCTCGAGGCCGCGGAAGCGGGCCTGGCCGTCGAGCGTCCCCGACAGCCACACCGCGGTCAGGCCGTCGACGACGTCGACCTTGACCTCGAGCCCGGGGCGCGCGGGCTGAGCGCGCCGGCCCTCGATCAGCTCTTCGACGGCCGCGGGCAACACCGGCGAAGGGTGGCGACGCAGGAACGCGAAGTAGCCGCTCGGTGCCTCGTCAAGCTCGGCGGCGGCGCCGCAGGCCGGGCACGGACGCGACGGGGCGTCGTCGAGGTGAATGACGTCTGCTCCGCCTGCGAGCACGAGCACGACGCGCTGCTCGACCTGCGCACCTCCCACGACGTCATCCAGCTCGACGACACCCCGTCGCATCTCTGCCCCGCCTGCGGCGCGGCCGCCGAGCTCGACGAGGCACCGAGCGGCTACTTCTCATTCCTGCGTCGTCATCCTTCTCCGGTGTTGCCCGCGGCGGTCGAGGAGCTGATCGACGGCCGGCGCGCTCAGGCCGCCCGCCCCGGGCTCGAGGTCAAGGTCGACGTCGTCGATGGGCTGACCGCGGTGTGGCTGTCGGGGACGCTCGACGGCCAGGCCCGCTTTCGCGGCCTCGAGAGCCTCGAGGGCGAGGTGGTCGTCATCGTCGCCGACTTGACCGAGGTGACTCCCGACGGCGCCTCCCGCTTCCTCGCGCTGCGCCACGAGCCCCGCGCCTGGTGGCTGGCCCGGGCCCGCCCCGCGGTCGCAAAGGCCTTGGTGACGGC
>JBKJNL010000302.1:0-3141 GCA_046593615.1 Myxococcota bacterium
CACTTCAAGGATCGTCGAAGCGTGGTCTTCGGGGCTGAGCTTCTCGAAGTCGGGGATCTGGCAGCAGGCAAAGAAGCCCTCGACGTCGTCGGCGTCGCGCACGGTCTGCACGACCTCGGGCACGTGCATGAGCCGCTCGAGGCCCAGCAGGTCCGAGGCCGGCCGGCCGAAGTTGAACAGCTGCTCGAGGCCCCGTGCTCCCGCCGGCGGCGCCCGCAGCGAGTCGTGCAGCGCGCGCAGCGACGAGAAGTCGAGGTCGCTGTTGCGCCAGCACAACGACGACAGCGGCGAAAAGCGGTGGTGCTCGAGGCGGTCGACCACGTCGAAAGGCAGCGGCGGCACGCTGCCGAGGCTCTTGCTGGTGCAGGTGCCAAACGTGCCGTCCTTCAGGTGCCGGCCGGCGCGTCCGGCGATCTGGGCCACCTCGCTCTCGCTCAGCGGTCGCACGTCTTCGCCGTCGAACTTCTGCAGCGCCGCAAAGGCGACGTGCTCGATGTCGAGGTTCAGGCCCATGCCGATGGCGTCGGTGGCGACGAGCACGTCGACCTCACCGTCCTGGAACATCTTGACCTGGGCGTTTCTCGTCGACGGGCTGAGCGCGCCGGTGACGACGGCGGCGCCGCCGTGGTGGTGGCGGACCTCTTCGGCGAGCGCGTAGACGTCTTTGACCGAGAAGCAGACGACGGCCGAGCGCTTCGGCAGCCGCGCCAATTTCTTTTCGCCCGAGTACGACAACGTCGACAGCCGCGGCCGCGATTCAATCTCGCAGCCCGGGTGCGGGTGTCCCGCTGAGCCCGGGAACAGCCGCCGCAGCAGCGGGGCGATGGTGTCCTGGCCCATCACCAGGGTCTGGCGGGTGCCGCGCAGGTGCAGCAGGCGATCGGTGAACACGTGGCCGCGCTCGCGGTCGGCGCACAGCTGGATCTCGTCGATGGCGACGAAGCCGAAGGGCCGTCCGTCGGGCAGCGCGCGCGGCATCGCCTCGACGGTGCAGGCAAAGGCCCGGGCCCCGGGCGGGACGATTTTTTCTTCGCCGGTGACGAGGGCGACGCGGTGCTTGCCGAGCCGCAGGCACAGCTTGTCGTAGGCCTCGCGGGCCAGCAGGCGCAGCGGAAAGCCGATGACGCCGTCGCCGCCGGCCTCGACCTCGGTGCACAGCTCCTCGAGGGCCACCCAGGTCTTGCCGGTGTTGGTGGGTCCCAGGAGCGCCCGCAGCGTCATCGCCGCGAGCCTTAGCATCTGGACGGCGCCGTGACGCCGTCGGTCAACTCGCCGGCTCGCTGTCAGAGCGCCGCGAAGAGCTCGAGGACGTGGCCCACGCGCGACGCCCACGCCGCTTCGGTGTGCCGCGCCCCGGGCTGAAACACGTAGAACAGATCGACGTCGTCCACGTAGCCGTCGGCCGTGAGGACCCGCCGCATCTGCTCGGTCTCGCAGGCGTTGTCGCCGCTGTTCACGTCGTCGTCGATGCCGTCGCCGTCCAGGTCGGCGCAGCCGTCCACGGTGCCGCCGGAGTCCAGGTAGACCACGGTGCTGCGGTGCGGCGCCCCGGTGTAGCGGTCGATGATGGTGTCGTCCCCATCCACCGAGAAGCTGCCCCAGCCGAGCGTCCCCGACAGCGACGCCGCAAACGCAAAGACGTCCGGGTTTCGATCGGCGATGTCGAGCGTGGCGAGGCCGCCGAGCGAGCTGCCCATCACACCCAGGGGCCCGGGCTCGCCGTACCAGCGGCGCACCAGCGGCCGCACCTCCTGCTGCAGGAGCTGGTCGTAGTCAGCCGAGCGGCCGCCACCGAGGTCGGGCTCCGCCACGGGCGTGTACTCGTCCACCCGCTGGCGGGTGTTGTCGATGCCGACCACGAGGACGCCCTCGGGGAGCACGGCGTCGATGCCCCACGACACGCCGGTGAACGACAGCGCCACGTCCCAGAGGTTCTGGCCGTCGTGCGCGTACAACACGTGCGTCACGGCGCCCGGCGGCAAGAGCACCCGCACCGTGCGGGGACCCAAGCCGAAGCCGGCGACGTCGAAGTGGCGCTCGCGTCCGCCGGTGATCCCCTCGGGAGCGCGCGAGGTGAGACTCATCTCGCCGTTGTCGTCGTAGGTGTAGGCGCGCGAGAAGCGGTCGGCGACGAAGGTGCTGCCGTCGGAGAACTTGTACCCCGCGCCTGGCGACGCCGCCTTCAAGAGCCAGGCGAACGAGCCCTCGTCGTTCATCGGCTCGGGTGTCCAGCCGTTGAAATCGCCGGCCAGCTGCCGCCGGCCGTCAGAGGTCACGAACAGCTGCTCGCCGTCGAGGGTGAGCGGGAGCCCGTGGCTCTTGGAGAGCCCCAGGAGCGCAGCCTCGGGGTCGGCGCGCAGGCGGGCGAGCACCGACTCGAGGGTCAGGGGCTCGCCCTCGCCCTCGCCCTCGCCCTCGCCCTCGCCCTCGCCCTGTTCTCCTTCTCCCTCGCCCTCTCCCTGTGCGGATGGGTCCCCCTCGGTTGCATCGACGCAAGCGCCGAGGAGCCAGAGCGACGAGCAAGCGAGCGCGAGGAGCTTCATCGGCGGATCATGGGGCGCCGACGCCGCGGCGCAACCGGTGGGCCGCGCCGCGCGGCGTCGCCGACGTGGGACCGTTGGGCGAGAGCTCCCGGCGGCGCATCAGCAGCCTTGAGCGCCGCCGCTCCCCGCGGATGTGATCGACGCGGTGCAGGCGCGGGTCCCTTGGCGTCGCGGATCACGGCCGGGTCCAACCCGGTCGCGGGCCATCTCAGGGGGCCTTGATGACCTTGATGCCGTCGTTGGTGCCGACCACCAGCTCGTGGACCAGGCCGCAAAACAAGCCATGCTCGGCGATGCCCGGGATGGATGAAAAGGCCTTGGCCAACAGCGGCGGATCTTCAATCGGTGGAAACTTGCAGTCGAGAATCCACAGTCCATTGTCGGTGACGTAGATCTGACCATTTTTTTGACGAAGCTGAGCCTGGCCACCGAGGGCCGCAACTTCGCGCTCGACCACCTTGACGGCGAACGGAACCACCTCAAGCGGCAGCGGAAACGCATACAGCTTATCGACCAGCTTGGCCTCATCGACGATGCAGTAGAAATGCACCGCCGTAAAGGCGACCACCTTTTCGCGCAAGAGCGCGCCGCCGCCGCC
>JBKJNL010000529.1:0-5509 GCA_046593615.1 Myxococcota bacterium
CGCGTGAGCGCGCACACTTTTGTTGGCGGCGCTCTTGGCGCGGCGCTCAAGGCGCTTGCGCGCGCCGTCGAAGCTGTCGAGTAGGTCACCGATTGGCACCAGCTCGTCGTCGGCGCCGAAGTCGTCGAGCCCCGCACTCATCGGCGGCCCCCACCACGCATGAGCACCAAGAGGTCGTCGACGGCGCCGCGCCAACAGGTGCAGCCAGCTTCCTCGTCGAGCTTCGTGGCGCAGGTCTTCTCGTGAGCCCGGGGCGCCCGTTCGAGCAGGTCGGCCATCTCGTGGGCCAGCGACATCGCCGGCGCGTCGTCGGGCTGGACGCTGCCGCAGGTGACGGGCAGCCCGAGCACGTCGACGATCACGACGTGGCCGCTCGGTGACGGGTGTATGCGCCACGGGGTTGCGCGCGTGTTCATGCGGCCCCCGCGAACAGGTCGGCGGTGAAGCCACGCGCGATGCGAGCCTGTGCCGCGGCGAACGTGACGGGGGCCATCTCCGACCCGACAGCGCGACGACCCTCGGCAGCCGCCGCAAGCAACGTCGTGCCGCCACCGGCGCACGGGTCGCAGACGAGGTCGCCGGGGCGCGAGTAGTCCCGCACGATGGCGCGCATGCCGTGGTGGCACTTGTTGCCGGTGACCCCCGTGTAGCCGTGGCCATGGCGCGGCGTGTTCACGAGGTACCAGCCCGGTCGAGAGCCCATGTCTTCGTGGTCGAGGTTCTTTCGGGGTCGGGCCACCATCATGTGGTCGACCTGCGAGCCCGGGCCGTCCGCGCGAAAGCGGGGGCAGGCGCCCCGCTTCACCCAGATAACCGGGGCGAAGACGTACCAGCCCTGAGCCTCCCAAGCCGCGGCGTGCCACTCGCGACTGATGTGGTCGCCGAAGATGACGGCCCATCGCTTCGTGCGCGGTGCGAAGAACGCCGCTAACTCGTCGGCGTCAGCGCGCGTGATGGGCGCATAGCCAATCTCCGTCGAGGTGGCGACCTCATGGCTGCCGTGGCTCATGAACCCGGCGTCAGTCCGTGCGCTGTACGGCGGATCGGTGATGAGCGCGTCGACACCATCGACGTCAGCCAGCGCGTCTTGCCATCGACCACAGCGGAGGTCGATCATCTCAGGTCCCCAAAAACCTGTGCGTAGGCGTCCTGTGCCGCGGCCTCGGCGCTGTCGCGGGCAACGCAGCAGAAGCGCGACGGGCCGACGTAGCCCGCGACGGTGACCTTGTTGCCGCCGTCGACGACGCACGACACGAGCGAGATGGCTCCGGTGCCGCCATGGGTGCCGATGAGGCCCCGAAGCACCTCGCGGAAGCGTGCGCCGGCGGCGTCGGCCGCGGCTTGGCGGGTGTCTCCGAAGAGGTTGGCTTGGTGGGAGGTCATGCGGCACCTCGCAGGACGGCGGCGATGACGTCGCGGGCGACGGGCGGGCTGACGGCGTTGCCCAGCATGTGCACTGCGGTGCGATGAGAACTCGGCAACACCGTGGACGAGGGGAAGCCCATGGCGGCGCGGCACTCGTCAGCCGAGAGCATGCGCATCCGGTCGCCGTCGACGATGGCGTGGCGGTCGCGCGTCGTGATGGTCCCGATCGGGCGGTTGATGCTGCGGCCACCGCGGCTGGCCCCGTAGTAGGCGAGCAGGAAGCGGTCGCCGTGGACGCGTCGGCCCTCAGCGGCGTTAGCCAGCGTCTTCAACGCGCGGCCCGGCTTCGCGATGGGCGACCACTTCCCGGCCTCAACGTCGATGAAGCTCGCGGCAGAGACGTGGGCGCGACGGGGGAGCTCGAGCTGGCGGGCGGGGCCCCGTCGGCAGACGATGAACAGGCGCTCTCGGTGCTGCGGGACGCCGTGGTCGGCGGCGTCGATGACGTGCTGGCTCAGCGAGTAGCCGAGCGCCTCCATCGCGGCGCGCCATGCAGGGAAGAGTTCCCAGCCGGTGAATTCGGGGACGTTCTCGACGATGCAGTGCTGCGGCCGGTGCATTTCGGCGGCGGAGACGACAGCCCACGCAGTCGAGCGCGACGCGTCGTGCTGCGGGTTGCCTGCGCCCTTGCCACGAGCTCGGGAGTGACCCTGACAGCAGGGCGACGCCAACAGCAGGTCGTGCGCGGGCACCTTTGACCAGTCGGCCTGGTGCAGGTCCTGGCAGACGTGCGCCGTGGCCGGGTGGTTGCGGGCGTGCATCTCGACAGCGGCAGGCCAGTGGTCGCCGGCCCAGACGACGTTGACGCCGGCCATCGCCGCGCCGGTCGAGAATCCGCCCATGCCGGCGAACAGGTCGATGGCGATCGTCATCCCCGCACCCCGCGAGCAGCGCGCACGGCGGCCACGATCAGGGTGGGCGAGAGGCAGGCGCGCGGGGCCCATGCGGACCCGGTCACTACAGCCGGCTGACAATGCGCGAGCCCATCGAGTGGAGCGGACGACGGGGCTCGAACCCGTGACCTCAAGCTTGGGAAGCTCTCGCGCGAGGGTGCCGAAGTCCGCACCACACCGGCACCACAAACGCTGCGGGACAGACCGTTTTCGGCCCTGTCAGACCCACACTTCGCAGGTTGCGCACGGCGTCCCGCCGCGGCAGAGAGCCCTGTGGTGGGGGACATCCAGTCCCGCCCGACCCACCACTTTTCCGCGTCCGACGGCAGCACGACGCGGAATCCGTCAACGGCGTCCGAGGCCCGCGCCACGCCGGCACCACAAGCGAGCCGCGTCATGCGGCCTCCCGGGCGAACGCAGCGCGGATCTCGGCGGCCTTCTCGCCGGTGAGGCCGGGGTCGAAGTCGGTCAGAACCAGCGTCCCGCGGAAGCCGTCGAAGTCGGTGTCGTCGTCGACAGCCACGTAGACGTCGCCGGGCTGGCCGTTCTGCTCGATCCAGCGCTCGCACTCGAGGCCCCGGCGCTCCATGCGCGCCCAGATGCGGTCGACATTCGGCGCGCGGGGCGTGCAGCCGACAAATGGAGGCGCGGCCCAGCCGTGGTCGGCCATCGCGTCGCGGATGCGGCCGGCGTCGACGGCGTCGCCGACGGCAAGGCGCCACGTCGACGACAACACCAACTTGACGTCGAGGTCTTCGACGACGTCGCGCAGCCGGCGCGTGCAGTCGGGGTGAATAGAGAAGATCGAGCGCATCGGGTTCATCGACGACTCTCGGTTGTTGAGCACGCCGTCGACGTCGAGGAACAGAATCTTGCGGCTCATCGGGTCCCCCGCTTCTTCAACTTCAAGGTCTTCGGCTTCACCGGCGCCGGGATGAGGGCGACGGCCTCACGCAGGGGCAGGGCATCGGCGTCGGTGTAGACGCCGCGCAGTCCGAGGCTGTGGCCGACGAGGTACTCGACAGCCTCGTCGTCGGCGCCGGCGCGCTTGAGCCCGGAGACGAAGCCCTTGCGGAACGCATGGTGCGGCTGGCCCTGCCACACCTCGACGCGCACGCCGGCCCACTCCCAGGCGTTGGCCATCTCGACGGAGCGGGCGGCGCGCAGACGGTCGCCGCGGAACGGGCGCTTGACGAGGAAGCCATCACGCGTGCCCCAGCCGGCGAGAACGTCAACGAGCCACGGCGCGATCGGGATGACACGGCCGGTGGCCTCGCTGTCGGTCTTGCCGAGCTCGGGCCGCACGGTGATCGTGGCGCGCTCCATGTCGACGTCTGCCCACGTCAGCTGCATCGCCTGGCTGCTGCTGCGCAGGCCAAGCCCGTAGAGCAGCGTGGCGAGGTGCTTGTGCCAGCCCGTGCACGCCTCGATGCAGGCGGCCATTTCCTCCCACGTCGGGGCCATCGTCTTGCGCGACGGCGGCGCCTTCATCGCCAGCGTCTTTGTCGGGCCGGCGAGGGCGGAGAAGTCGTCGTGCTCGGACCACCAGCGCCACGCCTGCTCGACGGTCTCGACGAGGCGCTTGACGGTGATGGCCTTGCGGGCCTTGCCGTGCAGGCCGTTCTCTTTCAGCGACGCCCACGCGTAGAACTCGACGAGCATCTGGCGGGACAGCTGGTCCCAAGTCAGCGGGCGCCCGGTCTCCTCGAGGAAGCGGACCCACACCGCGAGATTGCGTGTGTGACGGTGGACCGTCGCGGGCTTGGACACCCGGGCAAGGTCGGTCAGGCAAGCGCTCACGCCGGCCTCGAGGTCAGGGCCTTGCCGAGCTGCAGGATCCGGCCAGCAGCGCCCGACGTCGAGCCGCGCGTTGATTTCGGTCGCGAGCTTTTCGGCGATGCGCTTCGTCCGGCGGTGGCGCGTGCGTTGACTGCCGTCGGGATTGCGCCAGCGGACGCGCCAGCCACCGTCGTCAAGCTCTTCGATCGTTGCTCGCGCCATTCGTTCACCTCACGCCACCACAGGTCAATCTCGTCGCCGTCGAACCCGTAGCGGGCGGCCTTGCCGTTGCCGCCGCCGTTGACCCAGCACCTCCGGATGCCGGCCTCGTTGCTCTCCTGCATGCGCTCGCCCAGCGTGTCCGTGCTGGTGCGCAGGTGCGCCGCCGCCTCGGGCTTGGTGAGCCACTTCATCGCTTCTCCATCGTCGCGACGATGGCCATTGCGGGGGCAGTCGTCGTCGTCATGATCAGCCCTCCCACACGGTCACGTTGTCGAGGTGCTCGTCGAACGGGGCGCCACGGGGGCTCGCGTCTTCGGCGGGCGCCATCGCCTCGAGGCGCAGGTCGAGCAGGTGCAGGCTTCGGTGGTACGCCTTCGTCTCGGCCACAAGCTCGCGGGCAACGTCGACGGGCATCTCGACCGTGTCGGCACCGGCGGCGCCGTCGAGCATGCGCTCTACTGCGGTGAGGTTCGCGGGGGTCATGTGGCACCCCGCGAGGCCCTGAACGCAGCGACGGCCGCGGGCAGGTGGCGCACGACGGGATGCCCCTCACAGTCGTCGACGATCTTCTCGAGGTCGTCGCTGTCGAGGTCGACACACAGCGCGGACGTCGGAGCGGGCGGCATGGCGACACGTGCGAGACAGCCGCTCACCTCAGCGCGCAGGCTGTCCGAGCGGAGGGCGAATTCGCGGCCGCCCGTCATTCCCGCGCAGTGGTTGAGCAGCGCGTGCATCTCGACGACGGCCGCATGTGCGCGCCGCGCTTGCCCGAAGAACACGCGCGTCTCTTCGCAGGCGCGCTCACAGACGCGGGCCGTGTCGATGGCCTGGAGCAGCACGTCAGCGACGGTGGCGTCGTCGCGCATCCCCAGCGCGGTGCGCAGCTTGGCGATGTCTTCGACGAAGCCGGGATGGCTCTCTCCGATGACGTGGGGCTTGGCCTGGTTCACGCGACACCCATCGCGGCGCAGACTTCATCGGCGTCGATCTCGTCCCGGACCACGTCACACATGGCGGCGTCGGCGGCGGCGGCGTCGGCGGCGGCGGCGGCGGCGTCGGCGGCGGCGGCGTAGGCGGCGTAGGCGGCGTAGGCGGCGGCGGCGGCGGCGGCGGCGGCGTAGGCGGCGTAGGCGGCGTAGGCGTCGGCGGCGTAGGCGGCGTAGAAGGCGGCGTCGGCGGCGGCGTAGGCG
>JBKJNL010000792.1:0-6539 GCA_046593615.1 Myxococcota bacterium
GTTGCTGACGACGACGACGACGACCAGGGCGATGAGGATCGCCAGGAACAGCCCGGCCCCGTGCAAGAGCCGCAAGAGCGCGTCGATGCGCTTGAGCTCGCCACCCGGGTGCAACACCTCATCGACGCCGTCGATGGCGCCGAGGGATTTGACCAGCTGCTCGCGGCCACCGGCCGCGCCCGCGTCGCCGTCGAGGGAGACGTCGAGGGAGAAGCGCGGCACGACCTCGACCACCCACGGCATCTGCAGGCCCGCCGACGCCTGCAGGGCGTTGCTGCCCGACAGACCTTTGCGGGCCCGCTCGAGCGCCTGCTCGGGCGTCATCAACGTCGCCGAGGCAACGCCCGGGGTGAGCTGGATGCGGGCCCGCACCTCTTCGGCCGCGGCCGCGCCCCCTTCGCTGACGGCGCCGTCGAGAAAGGCGATGGCGGCGACGCTCTCGCCGACGCTCTGGGCGACGGCGCGGAAGTTCCAGAGCACCGTGCCAAAGGCCGTCAGCGAGAAGAGGCCCAGCGACGTCATCAAGACGGCAAAGAAGAACGGCAGCCCACCGGAGCGGACCGAGCGCCAGCCATGCTTCACGACGCTCGACGACAGAGCGCCGACGCTCACGCCGCGCTCTCGCGCAGGGCGCCGAACAGGCGACCGACAGACGCGTCGCCAAAGGCCGGGGCGTCGTGGGTCACGCAGCCCTGGTCGAGGACGACGACGCGGCGGCGTCCGCCGGAGAGCAACGCGGGATCGTGGGTGGCGACGATGACGGTGGTGCCCCGCACGTGCGCGGTGACGAGCAGCTCGATGACCTCACGGGCCCGCTCAGCGTCGAGGTTGCCGGTCGGCTCGTCGCACAGCAGCACCGCCGGCTCGACGACGAGAGCGCGGGCGATGGCGACGCGCTGTTGCTCACCGCCCGAGAGCGCGGCGGCAGGTTGGTGGGTTTTGTGCGAGAGGCCGACCTCTTTCAGCACCGACAAGCAGCGGCGCACGATGTCGTCGCGCGGCTTGCCTTGCACCTCGAGGGCCAGCGCGATGTTGTCGAGCACCGTCAACGTCGGCAGCAGCTTGAAGTCCTGGAAGACGACGCCGATGGAGCGGCGGACGCGGGCGATGTCGCCGCGCTTGAGTCGCGCGAGGTTGCGGCCCTGGAGGATCACCTGGCCGCTCGACGGCTGCTCGGCGCAGAAGAGCAGCCGCAGGAGCGTGCTCTTGCCTGCGCCCGACGCGCCGGCGAGGACGACGAACTCGCCCTTGTCGATGGTGAGGTTGACGTCGGCGAGGGCCGGGCGGTCGGCGCCCGGGTAGCGCTTGGCGACGTGGTACAGCTCGATCACGGGCCGATGCTGTCATGCGGGGATCGAGAGCCCAAATCCTTGAACGCCGTTCGCTTGCTCAGACGACTGACGCCGGCGACGACGCTCGTCACATCACCAGGCCGCCGTCGACGTTCAGGCAGGTGCCGGTGATAAAGGCGGCGTCGTCAGAGGCGAGGAAGCAGTAGGCCGCCGCGATCTCTTCGGGCTTGCCGAGGCGCCCGGCCGGTGTGCGCTCGCACAATGCGGCGAGGTTCGCGGCCGGCACGAGGCGGGCCATCGGTGTGTCGATGAAGCCGGGGGCGACGGCGTTGACGCGGATGCCGGCGCGGCCGAGCTCGCGGGCCATCGTCTTTGTCAGCCCGATGACGCCGGCTTTGGTGGCGACGTAGTTGGCCTGGCCGAAGTTGCCGGTGTGGGCGACGACGGAAGCGGCGTTCAGGATCGAGCCGCCGCGGCCCTGCTCTTTCATGGCCCGCGCGGCGAGCTGCGAGAGGCGGAACACCGCTGTCAGGTTGACGGCGATGACCTGGTCCCACTCTTCGACCGACATCTTGAGCGAGCTCTTGTCTTTGGTGATTCCGGCGTTGTTCACCAGCGTGTCGATGCCGGCCACGCCGCCGTCGTCGGCGGTCTTGATGGCGGCTTCGATGGCGTCGAGGCCGGCCTGGCTGGCGACGTCGGCGGCGACGTACTGCATGCGCTCGGGGAAGCTCTGGCGCAGCTCGTCGGCGGAAGAGGCCTTGAGGTCGCAGAGGAGCAGGCGGGCGCCCTCGTCGTAGAAGCGCTGGGCGGTGGCCCTGCCGATGCCGCTGGCTGCGCCGGTGATGAGGACCCGCTTGCCGGAAATGCCGCGCATGACTCTGCTCCGTCGATGTTGCGAGTGCGAAGAACCGTGGCCCGTGGATTGTGCGGCCGCGAGACTATCTCGCGGTCGCACAATGAAGAAGTCTCAGACGTTCCAGACGCGGCGGACGCCGTCGAACATCGCGCGGCTCATGGAGGCGCCGAGTTCGAGCTGGGCTTCCCACAGACGGGCCGTCTCGTGGTTGGCGCGCTTCATCTCCTGCATGCTGCGGTCGACGAGCTTCTCGGTGTCGTCGGCGACCTTGAGGGCTTCTTTCTGGAAGAGGCCGAACGCGGACTGGAAGGGCAGACCGAAGTCGGCCTGGTTCGCGGAGAAGGGGCGGGCTTCGGTGGTCTTCTTCTGGGCGTTCTGGTCGGTCATCGGAGGCTCCTGGGTGGGTTCGCGTTGGCCCGCTGAATCTAGGCTCGTTGTGCAAGTGCGTCAAGGATGTTTGTGCAAACGCACATTTTCGGATCTGGTGGACCCGCTCGCTTTGGGCCCCGCTGCTGAGGGCATGACTCGCCCGGGGCCCTCCCGGTCATTTGGTGTGAAACGCGCGCCCCTCCCCCACGCACGTCCCGTCGGCGCCGGAGGCAAGGCCCCGACGACGACGACGTCCACCGCGGCCGACGTCCGCACGCCAGCCGTTTGTCGGACCCGCAGCCTGCGCCGCGCCGACCCTGCCTGTGTCGCACCCGCCCTCGTCACGATCCGGATCGTGGAAGGGCGCCATCGGGTGGCCAACCCGCGAAACGGCCTCACGCTCCCAGGCCCCGACAGGGGCCCACCCTGTATCAGCCGAATGAGGTCGCGTTTTCGTGCACGGATCCACCGGCGGTGGCTCGCTCGGGACGCTGTCCTGTCGACGACAGCTGGGTCCAAAAACTATTTTCTCCCGCTCACCATTCGCGGCGCCGCGCGCACGCAACCGCCCGTCTCAAGCGCTCCAGCGGACCCCGGGAAACAGCGGACCGTTGTCGATCAACCGCACGCCCCCGAGCTTGACCGCCAACAGCAGCCGCGCCTCCTGTCGGACCACATCGATTTTCTGCAGCGTCCGCCCATCGCGAACCTCGACGTAGCCGACCTCGGCCCCCGCTGTTCCGGCGATGACGGCGCGGGCGGCTTCTTCGATGTGGCGGGCCGACATCTCGCCCGACTGCAGCGCGTCCTGGCCGGCCACGAGCGCGCGGCTGACGACGACGGCCCGCTGTCGATCTTCGGCCGAGAGATAGACATTGCGCGACGACAGCGCGAGGCCGTCGACGTCGCGGATCACGGGCATCGCCACGATCTCCGTCGTCAACCGCAGGTCCTTGGCCATGCGCCGCACCAGCAGCAGCTGCTGGAAATCCTTTTCGCCAAAGACCGCGAAGTGCGGCTGCGTGATCGAAAACAGCAGCGCGACCACGGTCAGGACGCCGTCGAAGTGCCCCGGGCGATGACCGCCCTCCAGGTCACCGCCCGCCGCGCCAGCGACGAGCCGCGTATCGAAGCCCCGCGGATACACCTCGTCGACCCCGGGGGCAAAGACGATGTCGACGCCGCAGCGCGCGCACAAGGCAACGTCGGCCTCGAGGGGCCGCGGGTACTTCGACAGGTCCTCCTGCGGACCGAACTGCTTGGGGTTCACGAACACCGAGACCACGACGACGTCGGCACGGCGGCGCGCCTCGTCGATGAGCGCAGCGTGTCCGATGTGCAGCGCGCCCATGGTCGGCACGAGACCGATGGTCAGTCCCGCCGCGCGCGCGGCCATCATGCGGTGCTGCACCTCCGAGGCCGTGCGCAGCACGACGGTCTCGCGCACCGCAGGCGTCGGCGCCGGCTTCGTCTGCGCCTTCTGGGCCGACTTCTTTGGGGCCTTGGCCGCCGCCTTTTTCGCAGGCTGCTTCCGGGCCTTTGTCCGCGCCGGTGTCGTCGTCTTCGCAGTCGCAACACGATTTTTTGCGCTCGCAGCAGGCGCACGTTTGGACGAGCGGTTCACGGACTTCGGTTTCTTCTTCGTCGCCATGGCACGCACGTTCGCCGAAGGTCGGACGTGCTAGCAAGCAGGGAGATGACGGACCTCGTCTCGCTCTCGCTGCTGTCGGTGCAGGCCATCGCCGCCCGGCAGGCGCTCGTTGTCGTCGACGCCTCGGCGCTCGCCGACAGCCACAACAACGTTGGCCAGTACGTGCGCGCCGGCTTGTTCGACGACGACGTCGCCCGTCCCTTCGCCCTCGCCAACAAGCCCGGCACCGGCACCTTTGAGCTCCTCGTCAAGATCCCCGAAGAACGCCTCGTGCGCCTGTTGGCGATGCAGCCTGGCGAGCGCGTCACCGCCGGGCCCGCCCAGGGCAAGGGCTTTCCCCTCGACGAATCCCGCGGCCGCGACCTGTGGCTCTTCGCCGTCGGCTCGGGCATCGCGCCGCTGAAAGCCGTCGTTGAGCGCGTCATCGAAGAGCGCGGTGCCTGGCGCGACGTCGTCCTCATCTATGGCGTCCGCGAGGCCGCCGAGCTCTGTTTCACCGAGCGCTTCGGGGCCTGGGCTGGTCTCTCGGTGCGCGTCGTGCCGGTGGTCTCGCAGCCGACCCCGACGTCGCGCATTGGTTCGCCTGCTGGTTCGCCTGCTGGTTCGCCTGCTGGTTCGACGCCGTCGTCGCCCGTGCACGCGGCCCCGCCGACGACCGCGGCGCGCTGGGCTGGCAAGGTCGGCTACGTGCAGGGCGAGCTGCCGCGCGGCTTTGAGCGACCCGCGCTGGTGACCGCTTTCGTGTGCGGGCTCCCCGAGATGGAGCGCGCTGTGACCGATGCCTTGCTGGAACGGGGCGTCGGACCCGACCAAGTCTTCCGGAACTGGTGAGCATGCCGCAGCCCGAGCTTGAGCTCTTGATTGCCGACGACGACCCGACCATCCGGGATCTTTGTGGCCGCGCTTTTCGCGACGAGTTTCGCGTCATCCTCGCCAAGGACGGCACCGAGGCCATCGCCTTGCTCCACACCACGCGGCCGGCCGCGATCCTCGTCGACGAGATGATGCCGGGCGCGCCCGGCTCCGAGGTGCTGCGGCTCGCCAAGCAGATGATGCCCGAGGTGCCGCGCCTGTTGATGACGGCGTCGTCGGACCCGGCGGCGGCCATGACCGCGGTGAACCACGGCGAGATCCACCGCTTCTACACGAAGCCCCTGAAGCTGATGGAGGTCAAGCGGGCCATCCTCGACCTCGTGGCCCGGGCCCGCGCTGATGAGGCGCTGCGCATCGAGCTTGAGACGCTGCGCACGCAGAAGCAGCACACGTCGTCGTCGACGCGGGTCTCGATCCTCTGCGAAGGCGAGCCCGGCGATCGCGTCGAGCAGGCCAGCCGGCGGCGCGGCTTTCAGGTCGCCCGCGCCCGGGGCGTGGCCGGCCTCGAGCGCGTCGTCGGCGCCGGCGGCATCGACGTCGTCGTCGTCGACACCGCGATCGGCGAGGCCGCGGTCCGCGAGGTGACGCGCCTGGTCAACAACGTCGACGAAGCCACCGCCATCGTGCTCATCGACCCCTCGGGCTCCCCTGACACCGCCCTGCACAGCCTCGCGCTGTCGTTCCAGATCGGCGCCTGCGATTGCCTGCTGCCACCGTGGCCCGACGAGCTCATGCTCTCGGCGCGGCTGGAACGCGCTGCGGCCCGCCCGCGCGAGAAGCGCGCCCTGCGACGCCTGACCTTCGACCTCGTCATCGCCAACCGCGACCTGCACCTGGCCAACGTCCGGGTCGAGGCCGGGCAGGTGAAGCTGCTCAACAGCTTGATGACCTCGCTCGAAGCCCGCGATCCCTACACGGCGGGCCACACCGACCGCGTCGCCACCATCGCCATGCGCACCGGCGAGGTGCTCGGCATGCCGGCCGTCAAGCTCGAGATCGTGCGCCTCGGCGCGCTGCTGCACGACATCGGCAAGATCGGGATCCGCGACGAGGTGCTCTACAAGCCGAGCCGCCTGACTCCCGACGAGTTTAAGATCATCCAGACGCACACGACCATTGGCGGCCGCATCCTCGAAGGCATCGAGAGTCTGGCCTGCGCCATCCCCATCGTGCGCGGCCACCACGAGAAGCTCGACGGCACCGGTTACCCCGACCAGAAGACCGCCGACCAGATTCCCCTCGAGGTCCGCGTGGTCTCGGTCGCTGACGTCTTTGACGCGATCACGTCGACCCGACCCTACCGGCCGGCCTCCACGGCCGATGAAGCTTTTGCCATCATGGCCCCCATGACCGGCCCGCATCTCGACCCCATCGTCGTCGCCGCCGTTCAAGGCCTGCACCGGGAGGGGCGGCTCGAGGAGCTGCTCCAGCAGGAGCGCACGTGAGCGGTGAATCGGCCGGAGCGAGCGCCGGCATCTGGCGCTTCGTCGACGTG